>CALKVB010000564.1 GCA_937996605.1 uncultured Oxalobacteraceae bacterium
AGCTGTTGTTTTTGTGCGATGTCGAAAAATCGCTCCTGCCCACATATATTGAATATTTTCCCAAAATCAACAAAAAAATTTCCCTTCGCCATTCCTTAGCATCAACTCTACTGTAGAATAATTTCTCGATGAACGTCGATTTCTAGCCATAGTGAAGACCGTTTGCATCAAGTGCTTCTTTAATGATGATGGTAGTTTAATTACGGTTTATGATTAAAAAAATCAGATTTGAGCAAATTCGAAAAGGTATGTACATCCATGAGTTGTGCGCGTCATGGATGAGCTCTCCTTTCTGGCAGAAGTCATTCTTGATTGAAAATCAAGCGACGATAGATAAAATCAGCAAAGCTGGAATTCAAGAAGCTTGGATAGACACAGCCAAGGGCTGCGATGTCCTTGAAAAAATGGAGATCTCGGAATCGGTTTCTGCGGTCCCAGAAGTTGTAGAACCACCACCAACCGATACCGTGGAACCGAGAGCCGCTTACGATACTATCGTCCCGATATCGATGGACGCTGAGATGGGACGGGCGGCACAGATTGTTGGGAAATCTAAGACAGCTGTTTTCTCAATGTTTAGCGAAGCGCGCATGGGAAAAGCTATCGAAGCAGAGCAAGCGATGCCGTTAGTGGAAGAAATCGCTAATTCTGTGATGCGTAATCCCGGTGCATTGATTGGGCTTGCGCGTTTGAAAACAGCAGATGATTACACGTATATGCATTCTGTTGCAGTATGCGCATTAATGATTGCCCTCGCGCGTCAGCTGAAGCTAAATGATGATGAAACTCGGGAGGCAGGGCTTGCCGGTTTACTTCATGATATTGGCAAGATGGCCGTGCCTCCGGAGATCTTGAATAAACCGGGAAAGCTGACTGATGAGGAGTTCATCTCGATTAAAGAGCATCCAGGTGCAGGCTATGAAATGCTATTAGAAGCGAAGGGTGTCGGGCAGATCGCTCTTGATGTGTGTTTGCATCATCACGAGAAAATTGATGGTACAGGTTATCCTAAAGGGCTTACGGGCGATCAAATTAGTTTGTACGCAAAAATGGGCGCAGTGTGTGATGTTTATGATGCAATCACCTCTAATCGCCCCTACAAGGCTGGCTGGTGTCCAGCCGAATCACTGAAAAAAATGTCCGACTGGGCGCGCGGTCATTTTGATGAGAAGGTTTTTCAAGCCTTTGTGCGAAGTATAGGAATTTACCCAGTTGGCACTCTTGTAAAATTACAGTCGGGGCGACTTGGTGTTGTTGTAGAACAGCAGATTGGTAAATCCTTGTTGTTGCCGAAAGTTCGCGCGTTTTTTTCCACTCAGTCAATGGCTTATATCTCACCTGTCTTGTTAGATTTAAGTGCGCCGAGTAATCGCGATAAAATCGTATCTCGAGAGGATGCAAGTACCTGGGGTCTGAAAGAAATTGACAGATTTTGGCTGGGAGATGCCGCCGGTCCTCAGCAATCCTGAGGATCTGCGTTTGCTCCGGCGTTATTCGCGCTTTTTTACACCAAATAAATTTTTAGCGTCATGAATTTCAAGGAATGCATCAGGTAAAATGCACCCATGAAAATTCTTATCTGTAATGATGACGGCTATCAAGCACCAGGAATTCAAGCCTTAGCTGAGGCTTTGAGTACGGTTGCAGACATTCTCGTGGTCGCACCTGAACACAACCGCTCTGGTACATCGAACGCCTTGACTCTCGATCGAGCCTTACGCTTGAAGCAAGCGGAGAATGGTTTTTATTACGTCGATGGTACGCCAACTGACTGTGTGCACGTTGCGCTCACCGTGTTGATGGACACGCCCCCTGATTTGGTCGTTTCTGGCATTAATCAAGGCCAGAATATGGGCGACGATACGCTGTATTCTGGAACAGTAGCCGCGGCGACAGAGGCCTATTTATTTGGTGTTCCGGCAATTGCATTTTCTCAGGTAGATAAAGGTTGGCATAACTTGGAAAGCGCCGCGCACTTCGCTCGCGATATCGTAATCCGTGGATTTAGTGCCGTAGACTCCCCCTATCTCATGAATGTGAATATTCCTAATTTGCCGATTGCTGAAATTAAAGGTTTGCGTTTGGCGCGTTTAGGCAAACGCCATATGTCAGAACCTGTCATACAGGATCTTGATGCCGAAGGAAAACCCTTGTATTGGATTGGACCTCCAGGTGCTGCAAAAGATGCTGGTGAGGGGACTGATTTCTTCGTGACGGCACAAGGTTATGCTTCACTCACGCCATTGCAGATTGATCTCACAAACTTCAAGCAGCTTGAGCTTCTTCGGCATATGAAGGAGTTTAAAGATGAGCATTAAGGAACGTCGTTTTCCATTAAGCCTGTCCTCTGTCGTTGAGCAAAAGGCTTCTGAACGCACATCAAAGATTTCGATGCCGCAGACTGCAGTGAAGAATGCTGCAAGTCATCAGGATCTGATGAAGCGCAATCAAGTGCCGAGTGCGAATTTTTTTGGTGGCACAACTCAATCAGTTTTAGGGGCTAACAAAAAAAAAGAGCCTTCCGTCAGTGGAAATCAGACTTCATCGACTGCCAATAGTGGCGTGATGGTTTCCGACAAAATAAGGCAGGCGATGGTTGCACGAGTCGCCCAGCAAGGGGTTGCCGATACTTTGGTGTTGGCAGCAATGGAGGCAATACCGCGTCATTTATTTATCGAGTCGGGACTCTCTAGTCAAGCATATATCGATGCGTCGCTGCCGATAGGACATCATCAAACCATCTCGCAGCCTTACATTGTGGCGCGGATGATTGAACTTATGCGGAATGGGAAAAAGCTGAATCGAGTTTTGGAAATTGGCACAGGTTGTGGTTATCAAGCCGCGGTTTTGTCACTGGTTGCAAAAGAAGTGTACTCGATCGAGCGGATTAAAGCTTTGCATGAACTGGCGAAAGAAAATCTGCGTCCCATGCGTATTGCGAATATACGATTACACTATGGCGATGGCATGTTGGGATTGCCACAAGTTGCGCCATTTGACGGTATTATACTGGCGGCAGCAGGGATGGAGGTGCCGCATGATTTACTCGAGCAACTTGATATTGGGGGGAGATTAATTGCACCCGTAGGTGGTCGAAATCAAGTGTTACAGTTGGTCGAACGTGTCAGTATGAAGGAATGGAGAAGTGCAGTACTAGAACAATGTCATTTTGTACCACTTCACCAGGGCGTGATTTGAATGTCGTGCTGTGTGTGTTTTTATAAAATAAATATGATGAAACAGATTTTGAAGAGTTCAAAATACATTAAATTTGGTAGCCTCGTTGGCTTCCTACTTTTGTTATCGGCTTGTGCAAGTACTTTAAATCAGGCGCCCGTGATAGAGCGCAGTCACGACACGCCGAAAGAAGTCACTAATTCGTTACCTGAGCCTTCAGTAGCTAAGGTGGTCACGGATAACAGACCTACTTACACGGTCAAGCGAGGCGAT
>CALKVB010000565.1 GCA_937996605.1 uncultured Oxalobacteraceae bacterium
AACGTCGTCAAGAATAAATAAAAGGAAAGACAGTGAATAACAAAGCGATTCTCGCGCAGGAATTCGATAGCCCGCGTTTATTAGCCGATATTGGTGGTACCTATGCTCGTTTCGCTTTGGAAGTGAGTAAGGGTGATTTTCAACACGTAGTGTCCCTGCGCTGTGAAGATTATCCCAACTTCTACGCGGCGATGCGCGCATACTTGGATGGTTTGCCAGCATTGAGTGTGGTGCATGCGGCAGTCGCGATTGCAAATCCAGTCGATGGTGATATGGTAAGTATGACCAATTATCATTGGCAATTTTCGATTGAGGACATGCGTCAAAAGCTAGGCTTCGATACGCTTTTAATCGTGAATGATTTCACCGCCTTAGCGATGGCCTTGCCGCGTTTAAGCTCGAATGATGTGCGTCAAATCGGTGGAGGCGAAGCGCGCAAACAAAGCGTGATCGGTTTGCTCGGTCCCGGTAGTGGCCTTGGTGTTTCCGGCTTGATTCCAGCGGGTGATGGATGGATTTCTTTAGGTTCAGAAGGTGGTCACACGAGCTTTGCACCACGCAATGAACGTGAGATAGCAATCTTGCGTTATGTATGGAAACACTTCGAACATGTCTCTTTTGAACGCTTGGTATCGGGACCGGGACTTGAGCTCATCTATCGCGCCTTGGCAGATCATGCTGGTGAGGCTGCCTTAGATTTGCAAGCCCCTGAGATTACACAACGTGCTTTAGAGTCGGTTGATCGTCATTGCGAAGACGCACTCGACGTATTTTGTGCATTGCTCGGTACCGCCGCCGCGAATTTGGCAGTGACTTTAGGTGCGATGGGTGGCATATACATTGGTGGCGGTATTGTGCCGCGTTTGGGTAAGTATTTTGAAACCTCTAGTTTCCGTCAGCGCTTTGAAGAGAAGGGGCGTTTTAGTCGTTATGTGGCGGCGATTCCGACTTATGTGATTACGGCTGAACATGCGACCTTCATTGGTGCTTCTTCAATTCTTGATGCTCAATTGCGGAGCTTAAATCAAGATCCTGGCTCAGCTATATTGAGCCAAATTCGGCGCATTCGTCCTGACTTGTCACCTGCTGAACTGCGGGTTGCTGAGCATGTGTTAGCCCATGCCCGCGCTGTGGTGAATGATCCGATCGCTGAAATCGCACGCGCTGCCGATGTCAGTCAGCCAACTGTGATTCGCTTCTGTCGCTCACTTGGTTGTGAAGGTCTGTCTGATTTTAAATTACGCCTGGCCTCTGGTTTAACGGGGACGGTGCCGGTGACCCATATTCAGGTCACCAATGATGACTCTGCACTTGAACTCGGTGCCAAAGTATTGGGTAATACCGCTTCATCGATTTTGCAGGTACGTAGCCAACTCAATCGCGAGATGATAGAGCGTGCGATTGATCTCATCAATCATGCAAAAAAATTGGAGTTTTATGCGATTGGTCACTACGGCGTCGTTGCGCAAGATGCGCAATTTAAGTTTCTGCGCTTAGGTATTCCTAGCATCGCGCATACGGATTCTCGTTTGCAATCTTTGTCGGCGAGCGTATTGAATGCCGACGATGTCGTGGTAATCAGCAGTAGTAGTGGTCGCTTGCCGGAATTGTTAGAAGTAGCGGAGAAAGCACGTGAACGTGGCGCGAAAGTGATCGCGATTGCGGCGAGCCATTCCCCCTTAATTCGTAAAGCTGATGTCGCTTTAATTGTCGATCATGTCGAAGATGTGACTACCCATTTACCGATGGTCTCGCGCATTTTGCACTTATTAGTGATCGATATGTTGGCAGTCGGGGTTGCGATGAGGCGCCATCCACAGGCGCATGGCGCGATGCCAGGCGAAGCCGATGAGCGTCTTGATGAAGCGCGAGCCACACCACGCAAACCAGCTGCGCGCAATGAAGCACCAGGTGTCAGCTTGGCATCGCCATTTGCCAAGCTGACCTCTCATAGTCGCTGATTTTACGGAATACCAGATAATGGGGCATCGAGCAATCGATGCCTTTTTTTATTGCCCACCAAATGGATTGCTACGCGGATTTGCCGCTGGAGCCGTGATGCTTGGCGTCGCTGGCACTACGGCATTTGCGGAGGTAGTGTAGCCATCAGTTAATGTTCGCAAGAAAGCCAAAAGGTCATCACCTTCAGCAGCGGTGAATGCTGGTCCTGCATTGGCGGGGCGGTTGAACGGTGGACGATCGTTAACGATGTTTTTTAAGTAGGCTGCAGGCAGGTCATTCGGCACACCTGCTGGGCCATACCAACGACGTGGATCAGCATTACGCGTCGCATAAAATGCGATCACATCACTTAAGTTTTTAAAAGCGCCATTGTGCATGAAAGCTTCGCGTAGGGCGACATTGCGTAAGCTAGGCATTCTAAATTTCCCACAAAAATCATCGATTGAGGTGGTATTCGGAACATTGGCAGTGAGTGCGGGTTTGCTGCGTGTTGGGCCGCATATGCCGAGATCAAAAAAGCTGGGGTTAGCGTTCTGCGGTATTGCTGGATTACGAGGTACACCTAAGGCGAAGTAAGTAAATTGCGAGAACAAATTGTCTTTTGGGTCTTTCGAATTGGGGTTCATCGCATGACAGGAAACGCAGTTTGCACGCCTTCTATCCATAAACAAATTCATTCCGCGTAATTCGTTAGCAGCGAGTGCGGTTTTGCCTTGAACAAAGGCATCGTACTTCGAACTGAATGATTGAAAGCCGGGTGTGCTCTCATACGCGGCGATAGCGACCCCCAGTTTTTGGAAAGCTAAAGTAGGGTTATTAAAAATATCATTACCAAATTCAGCACGCATTAAAGCAGCGTAGGGCGCTGCCGCGACTTTTCGCACGACAGACTCCGCATTTGGATTATTCATTTCTGCAGCGGCTAAAAAAGGACCTAGGGCTTGCAAGGCGAGGGTGTCGGCACGACCGTCCCAAAAGTGACCGCCAATCGCGACAACGCCCTGAGGGCGATTTTGAAATGAGAATGGTGGTATAAAGCTGTTGTATGCGTTGCTCATCGCATTGCGCAAGCCCAATACACCTGCGATACTGCCTTGCGGTACGCCGCTACGAGAACCGTGATTGCTGGCGAAGCCTGTGCCCGCAGTATGGCAACTGACGCAAGCTGTTCCCGCAGGGACTGAAAGATTGCGGTCTGTGAAGATCAATTGCCCCAAAGTTTCGAGGCGTGTTTGGGCCACCGGAACTTGAGGAATTGGATTTTGATTAGATGGAACCGTTGTGCTTGGCAGTGGTGTTGTTGGGTTGGGGGTATTAGGTAGGGTTGGACCCTGTGGCCCTTGAGGTAATTGCGGTACACGTGGTGCCTGTGCAAATGCTTGTGTGCTCAGCACGGTAGACCAAGCAGCACTGCTCAGTAGCAAGAGGGCCGACAGGTTCCTCAACTTAGTTTGTGGCGATTGAAAGGGGGTAAATATTGGCATGATACTCTCCTGGTTAGTCGGCCGCGTCTCGAGGTACGTTACCGGATGTGAGCTTGAGTACATGCTAAAAAAAGATTGTGAAGGAAAAATGAAGAGCGCATAAAGTTTGAAGAGCTCTGCGATATTTGTTTTACCGCTGCCTTGTGTATTCATGATTTCTTCACATTTGTGAGCCACAATTTATAACTTCT
Organism: uncultured Oxalobacteraceae bacterium; assembly: GCA_937996605.1. Classification (GTDB taxonomy): domain Bacteria; phylum Pseudomonadota; class Gammaproteobacteria; order Burkholderiales; family Burkholderiaceae_D; genus Undibacterium. The sequence continues at coordinate 3,638 of CALKVB010000565.1, forward strand.
CGGTCAAACAAGTAATAAGTGAAAGCTCGAAGTGAAAGCTCGAAGTGAAAGCCCTAAGTGTGTTTACTTTAACCATCGCGAAAAAAATCACATTTTCTGTCATTCTCATTTTAGTAGTGAGCGTGAGCGGCTTGGCCTGGCTGAGTGCGCGTAGTTTGCAATCGGGCTTTAATGACTACCTCAAAGAGAAACAGCAACAAGAATTGAAGAAAGTGGCAACAGCATTTGGTGGATATTATCGCGCTCACCAAAGCTTTGCTGACCTACGACATAACCCAAGAGTGGTGCGCCCTATCTTAAATCGCGCATTAGATCGCGGAGAGCCAGATGAAGATGTGGAAGATAGGCCACCTCGAGCGCGCCCAGAGCGTGGTCGCCCACCCTTGCGCGACCGTGATGTTGAAAGGCCAGTATTGCATGCACCGCCAGGAATGGAGATTGGCCCGCGTTTAAGTCTTCTCGATGCTGATGGCGAACCCGTATTTGGTCCTCTGCGGATCGGAGTGCAAAGTTTGCAAGAGGCAATCGAAGTTGACGGCCGTAAGGTAGGAACTATGGTTGCGCCGATTCCGCAATTTGATCTTGAAAAAACCACCTTAGATTTCGTACGTAGTCAAATCAAACATATTCTATGGTTTGCCTTAGGCGTTCTATCGATCGCTGCGTTAGTGAGTATTTGGCTTGGGCAGCATTTAGTTAAACCGATTGCGGGTTTGCGTAAAGTGACGCAAGAAATCGCCCAAGGTCGGCTCGACGCTCGTGCAGACAATACGACACAAGACGAACTCGGTGGTCTGGCATCCCAGATCAATCGTATGGCTGGTGCCTTGGAATCAAACGAGAAGAAGCGCCGTAAGATCATGGCGGATCTCTCGCATGAGTTGCGCACGCCCTTAACTGTGATGCGAGCTGAAGTCGAAGCGGTGATCGATGGTGTTCGTCCCTTGAATGTGGAATCGATGCGTTCGTTGGAAGCGGAAATTAAACACCTAAATAAATTGGTTGAAGATTTGCATCAATTAGCCTTGGCCGATAGTGGTGATCTACGTTTTCAATTTGAAGTGATCAATGTAATTGAATTGTTACAGCAGATCGCGGCGCGTTTTGAAGCGCGAATGCAAGAGATGGGCTTGCTTCTCAAACTGGATTTTCCCTCCTCGCCAATACATTTATCTGCCGATGCTGGTCGTCTGACGCAAGTGATTGAAAATCTTCTTGAAAACAGTCTGCGCTACACGGACGCTGGTGGAAAAGTTGTGATGCGGGCACAGGGCGGAGCAGGCATCGTGCGCCTAACGATAGAAGATAGTGCGCCAGGTTTAAGAGATGGCGGCTACGAACAATTGTTTGAGCGTTTGCATCGCGAAGATCAAGCTCGTTCTAGAGCGAAAGGTGGTAGTGGGCTGGGTTTGTCGATATGTCGCTTGTTAGTGCAGGCACATCGCGGTGAGATCTCAGCAGGGCCTTCTTCGCTTGGTGGCGTCAAGGTGGAAATCCTTCTACCTGTTGAAGAGCGAAGTCGTACCCGGACGATTGCTGGTGCCGGAGGCAAATTATGAATGTAGCGAAAATTTGCGTCATTGAAGACGATATTAAAATTGCCCACGTTTTAATTGACTATCTACACGCCAATGCCTATCACACCACGCACTTTGTGGACGGACTACAAGCGTTTGAAGCCTTACGAACACAAAGTTTCGATGTAGTACTGCTCGATCGTATGTTGCCAAGTTTGGATGGTGTCAAGCTTTGCCAACGTCTACGTGAATTTAGTGCGGTACCCGTGATCATGCTGACAGCGATGGTGGACGAAGAGGATAAGCTTGATGGCCTAGAAGCTGGCGCTGATGACTATGTGTGCAAACCATTTAGTCCACGCGAAGTTGTTGCGAGGGTCAAAGCGCAATTGCGACGCAGTCAATTCGCAAGTAATAGCGAAGCTTCTGAAGTTTGGCCCTACGTCGTCAATCAAACCAATATGAGTATTAGTCTGCAGGGCAACCTGCTCGCCCTCACACCAGTTGAATATCGCATCTTGGCCGAGTTGTTGTTACATCCCGGTCGTGTCTATAGCCGTCAACAATTGCTCGATGTGGCGAGCGATGATAATCGTGATAGTAGTGATCGTACGATTGATGCTCATATCAAAAATCTACGTAAGAAGATAGATGCTGTCTGTGATTTATCGCCACGATTACAGTCTGTGTACGGTGTTGGCTATCGTTTCGCTTTGCCGCAGGAATAAAGAAATATTTTTGATGTTTTAAAGGCACTATCGTTTGCTTTGAAGCATGAGTTTCTTCCAATTTCACTTCATTTTCCGCTCATCCTCCCTCCGTTTGGTGCCCTTTTTGGGTGGTTTATTCCAGACTTTCGACAGTTCGTCGCATGTGCCTAGAACTTGACATTGGGCTTAGATACAGTACAGCCATCGAAACAAGAATTCGATAAACAAACAAAGCGAAACACCCAAACATTTAACGTTTTATTTTAGGAGAACATCATGAAAACAATTACCGCAACAGCGATCGTTTCTGCAGCTTCTGCATGCTTAAGCTCATTACTTTTCGTCGCTATCATCGGTGTAACAGCAACAACAGAAGTGAGTGCATCTGCTACGCCAGTACAAACTGTGACAGTGAAAGCAAATCGTATGAGCGACGCTGAAAAACAAGCTTACGACCTTGAAATGTCACAATCTGCCGTACAAGTTGTAGAGATCCACGCAAAACGTTTGACCACTGCACAAAAAATGCAATTGGCAGCTGAGTAAGTGAAAAAGTGTTATTCGATAGTAGTGCGAAGGACTCAGATCGAATGAGCCCCAAATTAAGTAAGCGAAAGTAGTGCTGTGATCAATTAGTAGCTCAGTAAGATGTCCGAAATAAGCAATAAGAAATAAGCAATAAGAAACAAGTAGTAGGAAATACGTAGTAGAAAATTGAAAAGCGTTTCATCACCAGCCGAAGTATTGAGGTGATTGATCGATCAACAGAATTTGAGTGCCGATTCTGATTGTAAAAACGCACGAGCTTCCGATACCAGGATTGGTGTATCAAAGCGAATAAGAGTCGACCCACTTGGTCCTCGAGGCACTCAAGATTTCTAGTCATGTCACCTTAGCCAAGGTGTTTATATTCAGATGGTGTGCAGGATGAGCATGTATCTCGGAGCTCACACATCAATTCCTCTATCCTGCCAACATGTTTTATCGCGATGAAGCAAAATTTTTGAGTTTATGCGTCATTGTCACCGTCAATCGACGCCACGCGCTCAACAATTAAATCTCCGGTCTCAATCACTCCGCAGCGTACTTTGATATTTCTAATCGGCCTAAAGCGTAGCTGCGTATCTTTACTTTTCTATCGTCATTCGCGCAGTCCGCTTGTCGGTTGGTGAGGACATAGTAAATAGTCTTAAGTTCTCGCTGGATTTGCAGGTTTGAGAGTTTGCCGTCAATTACGACGATTGCGATCATAAATAGGGTGATGCCGAGAATAATATTAAGGTTGAATTTTTTTACAGCGTCGATCTAAACATTGACAAACAACAGCGACAAAAAAAACAAGGTACGAACCAACACTTCATCGATTTGTAGTTCCTCGTTTTTCCAAAAGCAGGGTTGCGGCCGACTCATCCTTACCAAATTATTCATTGATCTTCCTGCAAATGCATGAGTACGTGAGCCGGTAAATTTGCTGCCAGAGTGCACGGTCCTGACATAAGTTGCAGTCGATGGGCTATAAGCCTCCCATCATAATTGAAGAATATCGGTGACTCAGACCATAGACGCTTTATTGCTTACGCCATTCTTGGTCAAGCCAGTCGTACAGATCGGAAGAGCGTCGTGTAGGGAAAGAGTGTCTTCGCCTGTGTAGATCT
>CALKVB010000566.1 GCA_937996605.1 uncultured Oxalobacteraceae bacterium
CACTCTTTGATGGCATTTGGCCGGGGTGAATGGTTTGGTACTGGACTTGGCGGCAGTGTGGAAAAACTGCATTACTTACCCGAGGCGCACACTGACTTCATCATGGCTGTGATTGGTGAAGAGTTAGGGTTTGTTGGTGTCGTGACCGTCATCTTCTTATTTTATTGGATTATCAAACGCGCCTTCGATATCGGTCGTCAGGCGATTGTACTCGACGCCACTTTTGCGGGTTTGGCGGCAAAAGGAATTGGCATTTGGATTGGCGTGCAGACCTTCATCAATATGGGCGTGAATCTTGGTGTTTTGCCGACCAAAGGTTTGACCCTGCCGCTCATGAGTTATGGTGGTTCAGGCGTTTTAATTAACTGTATTGGTTTAACTTTGTTACTGAGAATTGATTATGAAAATCGGGTGATGATGCGCGGAGGTCGGCCATGAGCACGAACTCAACAGCAAAACATCTGATGGTAATGGCGGCCGGAACTGGTGGACATATTTTCCCAGGTATCGCAATTGCCGAAGAAATGCAACAACGTGGTTGGACTGTTTCTTGGCTAGGAACGAAAGTCGGCATGGAAGCCGAGATCGTCGCGAAACACGGTATCGTCATGGATCAACTGGATTTCAGCGGTCTACGTGGCAAGGGTCTAAAACACAGCGTGGTCGGCGGTTTTAAATTGCTAGCGAGTTTTTTCACTTGTTTTGGCATTATGGCAAAACGTAAACCACAAGTCGTGTTAGGCATGGGCGGTTATGTGACTGTGCCAGGTGGTATCAGTGCTGCATTGATGGGCAAACCAGTTGCGCTGATGAATGCAGATGCGCCTATGTTGTTGTCGAATAAAGCGTTGAAACCATTCGCGAAGAAATTGATGTTTGGTCTGCCTTCGACAATTCCACATGCAGATAATAAATGCGTGTTCACTGGAAACCCGATTCGTAGCGACATCACAGCCCTAGCGCCACCGGCACAACGCTACGCCGACCGTCACGGTCGTTTGCGTGTTTTGGTGGTTGGTGGAAGTCTCGGAGCCAAGGCCTTAAATGAATGTGTGCCGCAAGCTTGGGCGCTGATGCCTGAAGATCAGCGTCCATTGATTACGCATCAATCCGGCAAACAACATGTCGATGGTTTGCGTGAGCGTTATCGCGATTTGGGTGTTGAAGCAGAAGTGCTTGACTTTATCCATGATATGCCACGTCGTTACGCGGAAGTTGATTTAGTGATTTGCCGTGCAGGAGCGATTACGGTATCCGAATTAACCGCAGCGGGTGTCGCTAGCGTATTGGTGCCTTTGGTTGCATCTAGCACATCGCATCAGAAAGCAAATGCCGAATGGTTGAGTGCTGAAGGTGGTGCGATTCATTTTCCGCAGGTAGAAATGACGCCGCAGAAATTGGCTGATGTGGTGTTAGCGACAGATCGTGCAAAGTGTGTTGAATTGGCGGAGTCCGCTTACCGATTAGGGAAGCGTGAGGCGACAGCCAGTATCGCCGCAATAATAGAACAATTGGTGCAAGCTTGAAGCGCTTAAACGAGAGAAATTATGAAGCATAAAGTTAAACATCTGCATTTTGTCGGCATCGGTGGCTCCGGTATGAGCGGCATCGCGGAAGTATTGCTCAATCTCGGTTACGTGATCTCTGGCTCAGATTTGAGTAGTAACGCAGCCTCCCAGCGTTTGGCAAGTTTGGGTGCCAAAGTCATGTTAGGACACGCTGCTGAAAATATTCAAGGTGCAGATGCTGTCGTAACCTCGACTGCAGTTAAAGCAGATAACCCAGAAGTAGTCGCAGCCCGCGAGAAGCATATTCCTATCGTGCCACGTGCATTGATGTTGACGGAATTGATGCGCTTGAAAAGCGGCATTGCGATTGCAGGTACTCACGGCAAGACAACAACAACCAGTTTGGTCGCCAGTATTTTGGCAGAAGGCGGTTTGGATCCTACTTTTGTGATTGGTGGTTTGCTCAATAGTGCCGGTGCGAATGCTAAGTTGGGCAGTGGTGAATTCATCGTAGCAGAAGCCGATGAATCTGATGCCTCTTTTTTGAATTTGCTTCCGGTGATTGAAGTGATTACGAATATCGATGCTGATCACATGGAAACCTATGAGCATGATTTCGCAAAGTTAAAACAAGCTTTTGTCGATTTCACTCAACGTTTGCCATTTTACGGTGTGGCGATGTTGTGCATGGATGACCCAGTTGTTCGTGAAATCATGCCGCGTATCAGTAAGCCTATCGTGACCTATGGTTTTCACGAGGAAGCTGAAGTGCGCGCCACTAACGCCTACGCAGCTGATGGCAAGATGCATTTCACGGTTGTACAAGTGGGTTATCCCGATATGCAAGTGAGTTTGAATCAGCCTGGTATGCATAATGTGCAAAATGCTTGTGCAGCAATAGCGATCGCGCGTGAAGTGGGAGTGGCAGACGAAGCGACACAAAAAGCATTGAGTGAATTTAACGGGGTCGGACGACGCTTTACTCGTTACGGAGAAATTCCATTAGCAAGCGGCGGTAGTTTTGCCTTGGTCGATGATTATGGACATCATCCTGTTGAGATGGCAGCGACGCTGGCGGCGGCACGTGGTGCATATCCCGGACGTCGATTGGTTTTGGCGTTTCAACCGCATCGTTACACACGAACACGCGATTGTTTTGAAGACTTTGTCAAAGTGATGTCCACTGCCGACGCCGTGGTGTTGGCCGAAGTTTATGCTGCAGGTGAAACGCCGATTGTGGCTGCTGATGGCAGGGCGATGACTAGAGCGATTCGTGTACTCGGAAAAGTGGAACCAGTATTTGTGGAACAGATTCAAGATATGCCCAATAGTTTGTTACAAGTCTTACGTGATGGCGATGTATTGATGGTGATGGGTGCAGGTTCGATTAGTGCGGTGCCAAGTAAATTGGCCGGCAAACACTAAAACTGATATCAGACCTAAGACTGTGACGAACAAGAACGAGATAGGAAAGAAAAAATGAAAGAAGCGATGGGTAAAGTTGGCGTGTTATTCGGTGGCCGTTCTGCAGAACGTGAAGTCTCCATCATGTCTGGCACAGGTGTATTAAATGCCTTACGTAGTCGCGGCATTGACGCTCACCCATTTGACCCAGCTGAACGTAGCTTGGCGGAGTTGGCGGCTGAAAAATTCGATCGCGTGTTTATCGCCTTGCACGGTCGCTATGGGGAAGATGGGAGTTTGCAAGGCGCTCTCGAACAGCTCGGCATCCCTTACACCGGTAGCGGGGTGATGGCTTCGTCGATCGCGATGGATAAAATTTTCAGTAAAAAGATCTGGCTGTATCACGACTTGACGACGCCAGCCTATGCTGTGCTTGATGCGAAGACGGATTTGCCAAAAGTGTGCGAGCAACTAGGCTTGCCACTTATCGTAAAGCCGCCACATGAAGGTTCAACGATCGGTATTACCAAAGTTAAAGTCGCTTCTGAAATTGATACGGCCTACGCATTGGCAGCGAAGTTTGATGAAGAAGTCTTGGCGGAAGAGTTTATTCAAGGACGTGAATTGACGGTCGCTGTGTTAGGGCGCGGTGCCGATGCCTATGCCTTACCTCTGATTGAAATCGTAGCGCCAGATGGTAACTACGATTACCAGAATAAGTACTTCACCGATGACACCAAGTATCTCTGTCCAGCACCGATTGACGCTGATTTGACTAAACAGATTCAAACCATGTGCGTTGAAGCTTATCGCGCTGTTGGATGTGAAGGTTGGGCGCGTATTGACGTGTTGGTGCGTGCACGTGATAACAAACCATTTCTGATTGAAATCAATACTTCACCAGGAATGACGGGACACTCTTTGGTGCCTATGGCAGCACGTGCAGCGGGCATGAGTTATGAAGATGTGTGTGTAGAGATCTTGAAAACAGCGCGTTTGAAGATTGTTTCGGATTCGCAATAAGCTTGGTGAAAATAAGATCTCTGTATGTGGCATGACGTAAAACTTCTCAACGCGACGGCAAATGTTTTGTTTAGTTTCGTCTTGGCTACCGTGTTGGGCTCTGCGGTTTGGTGGGTCATTCACCGGCCCGTATTTGAATTGAGTGCTGTACGAGTAGAAGGAAAGCAGAATAAAGACTTACGCCATGTGAATGCATTGACGATTCGTGATCAAGCGATTCCCAGAATTCAAGGGAATTTCTTCACAACGAATCTCGATCAAGTGAAAGTGGCATTTGAATCTGTGCCTTGGGTGAGGAAAGCCAGTGTGCAGCGGGTGTGGCCAAATCGCCTGTTAGTACAGATCGAGGAGCACGAGGTTCTCGGCACATGGGGTGAAGACGGTAGGTTGATTTCGGTGTTGGGCGACGTGTTCACCGCCAACTTAGCTGAAGCAGAAGATGATGCGCAATTGATCAGATTGAGTGGTCCGGATGGTAGTGAGAAAGAAGTGTTGCAGCAGTATCGATTGTTTAAAGACTGGTTTTCTGCTTTGGAGTTGAAGCCAGAAGCCGTGCAATACTCGAGTCGATATGCATGGAGTGTACAACTCGATGGAGGTCTACACATTCAGTTAGGTCGGGTGCAAGATGCAAATAGTTTGAAGAAGCGAGTAGACCAGTTGCTGCGTGTGTATCCTCAACTGACGACACGTTTAGGTGACAACATCGTGAGTGTGGACATGCGCTACCCAAATGGCTTAGCGCTGAAAACGAGCAAAGTAAGTAAACCAGTCACAGCAGCAAACAAAAAGCCTTGAATTTGAATGCGGAAGAAATGAAGTGGCGTGAAGTGAAATAAGCTGAAGTGAGCAAGGCAAAAAAAGCAATTTGGTAGACGACAAAAAACGCAAAACGTTTCAACAAAATAGTAAGTGGAATGATATGACAAAAGACGCAAAAAACCTGATCGTCGGTCTCGATATCGGCACCTCTAAGATCGTTGCGGTGGTGGCAGAAGTCATGCCTGACGGCCGTCATGAAGTGATAGGCTTGGGTCAGCACGAATCAAAGGGATTGAAAAAAGGTGTGGTGGTCAATATTGAGGCCACGGTGGAGTCCATACAGCGTGCACTTGAAGAGGCTGAGTTAATGGCTGACTGCAAGATTCGCACCGTCTACACCGGCATCGCCGGTAGTCATATTCGTAGTTTTAATTCCAGCGGTATGGTGGCGATTAAAGATAAAGAAGTGACCGCGATGGACGTTTCGCGTGTGATCGAAACGGCGAAAGCAGTCAACATTCCAACCGATCAACAGCTTCTGCACACCTTGCCGCAAGAATTTATCGTCGATAGTCAAGATGATGTGCGTGAACCGATCGGTATGAGCGGCATTCGCTTAGAGGTGAAAGTGCATATCGTGACCGGCGCAGTGTCCGCCGTGCAGAACATTGTGAAATGCGTGCGTCGTTGTGGTCTAGAAGTGTCTGATTTGATTTTGCAACCGATGGCTTCGGCAGACGCGGTTCTTACCAACGATGAAAAAGAATTGGGCGTAGTCTTGATTGACATCGGTGGCGGTACTACTGATGTGGCGGTTTTCAGCGAAGGTTCGATTCGTCATACAGCCGTGATTCCAATTGCAGGCGATCAAATCACTAACGATATCGCGATGGCTTTGCGTACACCGACATCAGAGGCAGAAGAAATCAAACTCCGCTTCGGTGTCGCGAAGCAGGTATTGGCGGACCCTGCCGATACGCTCGAAGTGCCAGGTCT
>CALKVB010000567.1 GCA_937996605.1 uncultured Oxalobacteraceae bacterium
CCTGAAAACAAGCAAGAAAAAGCTTTTTACATTGACTATTTGAATCCCGAAGCTGAACGAAATCCAAATAGACTCGGTTTGAGTCTTGGCAGTATAGGTCGCCACAATAAACAATAAAAGTCGAATATAATTGAGATATTCATCGATTTTTGCGATGTATTTATGGATGCTTCAATTTAGCTAGAGGCATTTGAATCGAGTCCTGCCGGCGCAGGCAGGCATCTAGTATCGTTTGACTTTAGGCCACTCGATTTGAACTGAAGCAGGAATGACACCCAATAGCGTACGACTCTCATAGACAAGGAGTGTTATGGCCAGCCTCAATTACAAGCATTTGTACTATTTTTGGACTGTCGCCAAATGCGGCAGCATTGTGCGTGCCAGTGAACAATTACATGTGACGCCGCAAACTATTAGCGGTCAATTGAGTTTATTCGAAGATATACAAGGTGAAGCCCTATTCGAGAAATCAGGACGCAATCTTGAATTAACTGAGGCGGGGCGCTTAGTTTTGGCCTATGCAGAAGAAATTTTCTTGTTGGGCCAAGAGCTTGAACAAGTCCTTCAACATCACCCAACCGAACGAACGGTGCAGTTGCGCGTCGGTGTTTCTGATGCTGTGGCGAAAGCAGTCGCTTATAAATTATTGGAACCCGCTTTAAGCCTGCCTCAGACTTTACGCATTAACTGTCGTGAGGGAAAGTTAGATGATTTATTGTCGGAGTTAGCGCGCCATAAACTTGATATCGTGATCACCGATACACCTTTACCTCCATCGACTAAAGTACGTGGATTTAATCATCCTCTAGGCGAATGTGGTTTGAGTTTTTTTGCCACGGCTGCGCTACGTGAAGCTTATCCACAAGATTTTCCTGCCTGCCTCAATGGTGCGCCCGTGTTACTGCCAGGAGAGGATTCCGCATTGCGCTCCCGCTTACTACAATGGTTTGCGCAAAAAGGGGTGCGTCCTCGTATCGCAGGCGAATTCGACGACAGTGCCTTGATGAGTGCCTTTGGCCAAGCTGGTGTTGGTTTTCTCGCCAAACCGAGTGCTATCGCCGGTATGATTACACGTCAATACGATCTGCAATTGGTGGGAAGCACCGAAGAAATTAAAGAGCAGTTTTTTGCGATTACCGTACAACGCAAAATCACTCATCCGGCGGTGTTAGCGATTAGTCAGGCCGCGCCTTTGGCAATTATCAATGGTAAGCTACAAGCGAAAGCGTCGGAGCGCAAAATAAAAACGCAGGCAGAAAAGTAATAAGCTTTTGCTGCCTGCAATCGAAGTCATATTCGAGATGGATTATGCTTTACCGGTCCATAAAGCCTGCGCTTTTGCGAACACTTGGGCACCCACTTTGCGTCCTAGCGTACGTCCAGCTTGATCACCATTGGTGAAATGAATTCCGCCATATAGCCGCGACATGCCTGCTTCGTCGGCCGCAATAGAGAAGGTCGCCCATTCCAATTTAACGTCTTGACTTGGCGCGCTTGGCTCTACTTTCAAGCTTGCTTTGGCTTGCGTGTAACTGCCACCGAAAACATCGCTTCCTGTAAATTGTTTTAAGACTTCTGCACCCGCTGAGCTAAACGCACTGTGGCCGGAAGTGTGTTCCGAGAATGGTGGCGTAGGGAAGGTCGTAGGTTGATATGGGCGCCACGCTTCACCTTTGACATCGGTAACGCCAGCGGTCACACCGCCTGCACCATAACCCTTGATAGTTTTTCCCGTGTTTAAGTAGCGAATCGCTGTGATTGGGCGAACATAGTCATAGAAACGTTTGGATTCCCAAGTCGCGATACTGGCGTCAAGCATGGCATTACCCATCGCGAAGAACAGTTTTACGTCTTGGTCGTCAGTATTTTTGTCGCGATTTGAAACAAACTGTGCGAATAAGCAGAAATGCCCTGGTGGCAGTTCGGATGAGGGACCATCGGCCCAGTATTCAGCGATGACCTTTTGCTTGTCTGTGAGATTAGCCGTGATACGGATAATTTCCTCTGCTTGTGCGACGAATTCAGAAGTGCCGAATGCAGCCGGTGCAGACGGTCTGAATTGAAATGCTGTGGTCAATGCAAACGGTGTGACATTGCGCCAATGCGGAGCAATGAATGAGGGTGTTTTGACGACTCCCGCGGCATCAGTAAACGTCAGCGGTTGCCAATGGTCGGGCGCCGCGATGCTGCTGGCCGGTGTTTCGCTGGTGAATACGGTTGCTAAGTTTGAGGGCTTATAGTCGGTATAGTCAGCAAAGGCCACGCCAGACGCAGTCAAATTGCCCAATTGGTTCGAGCCGTCAGCATGGCGTGCGGTCAAAATAATTTTTGCCGTCGTGTTACCGATGCCTTCTGGTGTGGTGGTATCTGTACTGCTGGATAAGGCAAATCCAAAACTTGACATGAGTGCTTCAAAACGAGCGCGCTCCGTTGGATATTGGTCGATCAGCACTTGAAAAGCAGCATAGCTTATCGCTTTTGCTTTATTCATTGCGGTGCGTTCAGCAGCTGGGCGTCGCAAGCTAGAGCCGGTAATGGTCGCTAATGCGACTCCATCATAGGCAGCCCAAGCGTCATACATGGCAGTATGCAAAATGGCGAGCGCGCGAGATCGGAAGAGCGTCGTGTAGGGAAAGAGTGTCTTCGCCTGTGTAGA
>CALKVB010000568.1 GCA_937996605.1 uncultured Oxalobacteraceae bacterium
TCCAGCGAGTTTTTCTGACTGTATTAATTTCTCTTGGGTTGCAGTCAATGAAATCAAATTCGCTTCTAACTGCTGGTTTGCCTGCGCTAAGTCGATCGTTCTTTCACTGACTCGGCTCTCTAAGGTGGAATTTAATTCCGTGATTTCTTGAATTTTTTTACTCACTTGGAACGCCATCAAATTAATCTGTTCCATGAGAACGGACAATTCATCTTGCCCATTTACTTCGATTACTTGTTGAAAATTTCCCGAGGCAATTTCCTTACTGGCTTGTGTCATCTCATTAACACGCTTTGAAAAGCGACGTCCAAACAAAAAGATGATCGTAAGTATCAATACAAGAATAGTGAAGATTCGGATTAGTGAATTATGTTGTTCCTTTGTTGTGGCATCAACCAAATTTCTGACTGACAAACCAAACTGTAGAAATCCAATCTTCTGTTGATTTAAAAGAATGGGACTGCGTACATGAATCAAGCCATTTGCGATCGCAGAGTCGAGTTGATTAAGATCACTCGGCGTAGAAATCGATTCGTTTGGATTTAAAGTGTTAACCAGCAAAGCACCGTCTTCATCCGCGATCACAACATAAGTGATGCCATTCATCTCATCATCGCGCAGCAGTTCTTTAAAAAAGATCTGCACGGTTTTTAAGTCACCCACGGTGACGTAGGTTGAAACTGATAAATTTAAGAGTTGCGAGGTTTGATCGATACTGGCTTTGACGTTTTGCGTTAGCGCTGTTTTAACGCTGCGATTACCGTCATACACCACACCTAAAATAAGAAAAGTGAAAGAACACAAAATGACAAACGCAAACTGTCCTATTAAAGAATGAAAAAACTTTAGGAGTGCACGTTTCATTAAAAGCTTGCCTCTCTCAGTCAACTCAGTTAATCCGCCGTAGCCCTCAAACAATCATGCCGCGATTGCTAAATCGGTGTTGAATTTACAAACGTCTTATTGCAGAAGTAGACACAATAACTTTAACACCACACCGCATTCTACTAATTTAAAGCGATTGAATTATGACGAAAATCAGTGCGATTAAATTAGTGTGGAAGTAAGGCAACAATTTCCTAGCATTTCTCAAATTTGTACTAGAATGAATTTAGCTCTTTTAGCGAAGTGGTATGGTGGTCTCCGGTTTTCATTCTGACATGTATGTTGAATAGGAAAATCTATGAAACAGTTACTACGCTCTTTGGCAATGATCACAGCGCTGTCGACCATTGCCCTTCCCGCCTATGCTGAGTTAGTCATTGTGGTAAACCCGCAAAATGATGCAAAAACGATGAGTAGCTCACAAGCAGCACAATTCTTCCTTGGTGGCTCAGTGCAGTTTACGCCACTAGAACAGGCAAGTGGTTCTCCCATACGCCTAGAATTTTACAAAAAGGTATTAGAAAAAGAACCGCCCCAGGTACAGGCAATCTGGGCTCGAATCGTATTTACTGGTAAAGGGAAACCTCCAAAAGAATACAAAAGCAGTGAAGAGGTCAAAAAGGCCATACGTGAAAATATCAATGCAATCGGATATATCGAAAAGTCTGCTGTCGATGACAGTGTCAAAGTAGTGGCATCGATTCCCTAATCCAATTCAGACGACACCTCTTCCTGGAGATAGCATAATGAAAAAATCTTTAATTGCACTCACGATCTGTCTGCTTTATCCAACGATAAGTCAAGCAATCGACCTGAGCGATGATGGCACATTCAAATTAACCGGTTTTTATAGCATCACTGGCGCCAAAGTCTTAAGTGGTTCTGCGCTGAACAGCAGCACACCTTGGACCTACCAGCAGTGGCAATGTCCCTGTGCCATGCAAGCGTGGGAATATGCTGGTGTGTATGAAAAGAGTAAAGGATTTCAATTCAATCAAGAGTCCCTGCTCGGCATACAGTTGAAAAAGGATTTCACGCCTACCTTGTCTGCCACCACGCAAATCATTAGTCGTTCTAATAATCCAAATGCTGGGTCACGTCCAACGATCGATTGGGCCTACGCTACTTGGACACCTGAACAAGATTCGCCTTGGACTTTCCAAGCGGGGAAAATGCGTATTCCTTTGTATTACTATAGCGACTATCTGTATATAGGCTACGCGTATCCATGGGTACGTCCTGCACCTGATGTATATGGTTGGCCCATTTATTCCTACAATGGTGCCAATCTTAGTTATCGCACACAACTTGGAAAATCAGATTGGGCGGCAACTGTTTCCGCTTGGACGGGTGGATATACGCAAAAAAATGATGCCTATGACACCTTAATTTATTACACCACACCGACCCATGAATCTTGGAAAAAAATTCTAGGTGTTTCTGTCGCTGCGAATAATGGTATTTTCGATGTGCGCGGTATGTATATGCGTTACAAAGACACCTTGTGGCAAGACAATCCTGGGGGAGGAAATTCGTATCTGGTGAATGATCAGTCCACTCAAATCATGGGTGTGTCTGCCAACATGGACTATAAAAATTGGTTGCTTAAAGCAGAGATAGATCGCTATCAGCAAGTCGATGCCAGCAAGGGTCTCAACAATGTGTATAAATATGCCCTGTTTGGTTTTGGCTACCAATTTGGTGCTTGGACACCGATGTACACTTACTCCCAATACACCACCATTAATGAGCCAACCGAGGGCCGCAAGACCCAATACTTATCACTACGCTGGGACTTTCATAAGGATACTGCACTGAAAATTCAGTACGACATCTCCAAAGATAAATCACATTACAGTTACCCCTTCTTTGGTGATTCAAAACTACTCTCAATTTCTCTACAAGGCATCTTTTAAGCATGGCGAATTCGAGCAAAGTCAACACAAGATCTTTGCTCGAGTTCGACCTAATGAGACCTAATGCGACCTAATGCGACTCCGCTCCAAGCTTACGCATTAGGGACTGAATCTCTTCGAATTTCTTTTGCTGCTCCAGTAAGCTTGCTTGTATCTCTGCTTGCTTTCGTATCAAAGCATGATGTAGTTCTTGGCATTGCTCAGGAGGTTGACGCAACTTCGGAATTGCCACTTTGATCTCATCCAAGCTAAATCCCAGCCACTTCGCTTTACGCACGAAATAGAGCTCAAAAAGTGTATGTTCATCGTACTCGCGATATCCACTGGTATTACGCAGAGGTGGACTGATCAACCCTTGTTTTTCATAGTAACGTAAAGTCTCGCGACTTAAACCCGAGCGCTTTTCTAACTCTGCGATTTGCATTAACTCTTCACCTTTTCGCTAAGCCCGACTAATTTTCCGCAAAAACCATTTGCTGTGGAGTTAACTCCATAGTTTAGGCTGACATTTTTGTTCGTCAAAACCATATTCATGACCAGCATTCCAATTACCATCACTACAGAAGATGGCCGTAATTTACTCGCACATTACTACTTACCACCCGCACAAAATCAAGTGCGCGCATGGGTGATCATTAACTCAGCAGCAGGTGTGCGCCAAACATTTTACGCGGATTTTGCGCAATACTTAGTGCAAAATAACTATGCCGTACTAACATGGGACGCACGTGGGATTGGCGGCTCTGCACTCAAGCCGGTGCAAAATGATGGCGCCCGCATGCGAGACTGGGGACGCCTCGATTTACAGGCCGTCTTACGCTATTGCGCCGAGCACTTTAGTGGCGGTCTCCACCATATTCATGTGATCGGTCATAGCGCCGGTGGCAATTTAGCCGGCCTTGCGCCAGCATTATTAGGCGTCGGTAGCCTTTGCTTAATCGCTTCGGGTTGTTGTTATTGGCGCATGTACCCTAAACGTCATTGGCTACGCATGCTCACCGCATGGCACATCCTGCTACCGAGCCTGACAGCCTTATTTGGCTATTTACCTGCTCGCCTCGGCGTTGGGCATGATCTCCCGAAACAGGTCGCACGTGATTGGCGCAATTGGAGTTTACTACCCAATTATCTATTTGATGATAAAACACTCGATAGCTCAAACTATGCTCACTTCTCCGGAGCGTTGATGGCATTAAGTATTGATGACGATCATGCATTCGCTCCCAAACATGCAGTCGACGAACTCGTACGCCAATTCAGTGCAGCGCAGGTACATCGTCTACATATCAAACCCGAACAATTTAAGTTGCAAAAAGTAGGCCACTTCGCCTATTTCAAATTATCGCATGCGGTATTGTGGCCACTGATCACACAGTGGCTAGAAGCCAGAACTTCAGGATCTAGCACTATTTCGGATTCTTCCCCTTCAGGTCTCAATTCAGGTCTCGTTTCAGGTCTCAATTGACGTAGCGAGTCACGTAACGATTATGGAGTCTTCCCATGAAAAAATTTCTCATCATTTTAATTGTGCTAATAATTGGATTTCAACTTTACACTCGTCGCAACAAGTCAAGTGTCACTGTGCGACCCGATGGCGTTGCGCTGGCAAACGGCGTGCTCAAAACCGCAACCCTAGATATCAACGCGCTCCACAAAGTATCCGCAACAATTGAGAAAGCGTGTAGCCGTAATCGCTTCGGATTAAGCGAAGCTGCTTGTATAGAAAAGATACGTGAACGTAAGGACCAATGTGAGCAGGCGACGGCGCAGAATTTCCCTGGCCAGATAGACGATGTTAATCGTTTACAAGAGGTCACTGTACATTATGTCGATTGTATTTTTAAGCAATGATTTGTGAGCGCCAATTCTCAATACAACCACTTGGTCAATCAAGTTCAGCATATTGAAAGACATCAGCCTAAAGCTGTCACAAGTGTTGAGGCAGTGTTACCATCGATAAGATCATTGACGCCAGCCTTGAGTTAAACTTGAGGTATATACTCAGAATACGATATCAAAGTAGAATCCTCAACTCTAGGAGCAGGAGTAATCGTGTTAGAAAACACGTTGAAGCATCACCTCATTACTATCGTCGTGGTCGCGACAGCACTTGTCTGCCCTTCTTACTCTGCATGGGCTTATAGTGCACAACTACAGTTGGCGCTTCCTGGTCAAGTCGTCACCAAGCGAGGCGAGCAACGCAAAGAAACGGTGGCGGGATGGTACGCACTATCACTCCAAGATGGAGAACTCGTGGTTGCAAGTGCTAATCGACTCACTCCAGCCGATCAAATCATGGCGCTGGGTTCGCAAGCAGAAAAGATACTGCAAGGGCTGCCTTCAAAATCAATTTCTATACCGACTGGCTTGAGCTTGCGATCCTCTGCTGAGGCTCTGCTTTACTTTCGACTCGAAGAAGAGAGTGGAAGCCCAAGAAAGTTCCTAGAGGGGAGATTTCCGAGTGCCATCAAGACAGCCACTTTGGAGGAAGGCTGGTCTTCAAACTTTGAACTAGGTGCTAAGAGTGGAGAAAATCCAAGCACCAATAAATGGCGCTTGTTCACAGATCACAAAAAACGTGCTGATGGCAGAATGTTAGCGGGCTCTTTGACCCTGATCGCACAAAAAGAATCTTCACATGCCACAGACAATGCTAAAAAGACGCTTTTACCGAAAGCGATTGGAATGGCATTTGCCAAACAAGAATTACTCTGGCTTGGAGACTTGAATCAAGACGGCGTCCCTGACCTCTTAGTTCGTAGAACTTGGATCACTGGCGAAATTGACTATGTACTGGTGCTGACTCCATTATTAGCGAATGCCTACCTTGATCGCGACTATCCAGTAAATCATTTCACTTCTGGTGTCGAACCTGAAGGCAATGTACTTACATGGTACAAGGACGCGAGCATTTCACCGCAGCAAATTCCTGGAAAAATTGTTTTGACGAATCGATCTTCATTTCGCATTGGCGAGGAGACGTGGAAGAACAAGCTCAAAGATGCTGATCTGAACTTACCTAAATTATTGACTGATAGCGTACTAAAACTGAATGGCGAAACGGTACGTGTCACGCTAGAACACTTACCACGAGTGGAAAGTAATCCAAATCCAGAATCGAATGCGATGGAACCAAGCTCGCAATCGAACGCAAACAATTGGGATGGTAGTGTCTTGCTGCGAGTGACATTTCGCGGCAAGTCACAGGTACTGATGCAATTGCAAGCACCTGACGGTGATGATTTTATATTTACCATCGGAGTGAGTGAAGGAAAACCCAGTATCAAAGTGGACTACCATCCGCATTACAACAACGGTTTTCAACGTTACTGGATTTATGATGACAAAGAAATGCGCTTCCGCCGTGTATTCACTGACCATTCACAAGGTTGTTAAAGTGGATAATCTACTTGATGATGGCGGTATCCAAACTTCTTTTCTCACACTACTACAGCAAACATAGCAGCCTAGCGGCAAGTAGATCATAAAAATTTTGGTTTTATGGAAACGACGAAGTCTCGATCTTGAAGGCAGTACGTTTTGAATGAGGTGCAATGGCGCTTTTTCAAACGTGGTAACGTGAAAATGCAAAAATGAGATCCGATCTTTTCGCGACGTGGATAGGCGCTCAATTTCTTTAAGTAATGGTGAATGAAAATTTTGAAATGGACCTTCGCTGTGATACTGGTAGTGATCAGCTTACCTCTCATACTGATCGGCACAATCACGATATTCACAAGCGAATACTCTGCATCTTATCCACTCACCGAGAACGACATCTCACGACTTCAGGCTGCGCATCACTACGTTGAACGATGGAGAACTGAACATCAGAGTTTGCCAAGCCCAATCGAATTTCAAACTTGGCTTGAACATACCCCCGCTGAATTACGCTTTGATGCAGTTGGTTTTTCGTATTCGCCAAATGCCGATGCCACTTATCACTTCGCTTTTTGGGACGGTGATGCATGGGTAATTTGGAAATCGACGTCAAGTAGCGAGAAAATGGCTATCGCCACTCGGCCAGATTATTATGTCACCGGCAGCAAACTGTCTGATGCAATCATATTCCTAGGTGGCGGCATACTCCTGTTGCTGACGGCTGGTCTCTGTGCGACATCTAAACCCAAGAACGCATAACAATGAGTAGGTGAGGAAGGAGACGACTGAGCACCTAGATGCGTGTACTGAAGTATCAGCACATACATCTTAGGATTAGGGTGGAATCCCTCACTGGTATGGAAAAGGAGTTCGATATACCGCAAGATATACTGCTTAATCTGTGAACAATCAGATTCTTTTCACTTGGTAACCTGCTTTTTCTAATTGCACGATCACGCTATCTGGTCCCGCAACGTGTAGATAGCCCATCACCACCATAGAAGGCTTCTCTGCTTTCAGCATCTCTTTAAAGCGCGGCACCCAGTCTTGATTGCGTTGCAAAACCATACGTTGATACATCGCTGGATAGGCAGTCTTCAAGCGGCTAACCTCCTTATCTGCGAGTGAGGTATCACCGTTTCCCCAACTACTGAAGAAACGATCGATGGACTCAGCACCACCTAAAATTTGATCCAACACATAATTCAAAAATTGAAGGTCCTGTTCTTGGCTAAGTGTGCCCATCATCGCAATCAAATCATCTTGCGCAGAAAATTCATGTTGCACGTTAAGGCCTGCTTGTGTCGCAACAGGGATCAATACTGCTTCTGCACTATTGCTTTTAGTGCGTTGCAATTGCTGGTAGTAGGCGCCCTCTATGCTCAGTGCAGCGGTCCAAGGGCGCAGCGGCGCGAGACTCTCAAGCGGTACTTGTGCAAATGCCGCGGCTTTCTTTAATCGCTCTTGCTCGACAGCACTCAGCTTTTGCATGAGTTGATTTTCTCTATCCATACCATGCTGAAAAATCAGCTGACGTCGATCACCTCGCCACAATTCATTGGTCTCTGTCCATAAAGATTTACACTGTAAGAGTAGTTGTTGTATGCGCTTATCATGCCATTGCGTCTTTCTCGCAGAAAGCTCGCCAAACAGATAGGTACGCCCCCCCTCACCTGTCACTTCCCAGAGCGGCCAATCTTTATTGGTGGCGACTTGAGCCCAACTTAATTGAGCAACAGATCCCATACCTACAGCGAGCATACTCATTAGTACTCGACGACGTTGTATTTGAAAGGATGTTGGTATTTTTTCGGATTTCATGTGAAATTTCTTTCTATTCTCGGTAGG
Source organism: uncultured Oxalobacteraceae bacterium (assembly GCA_937996605.1). Lineage (GTDB taxonomy): Bacteria > Pseudomonadota > Gammaproteobacteria > Burkholderiales > Burkholderiaceae_D > Undibacterium. Next base: position 8,031 of record CALKVB010000568.1, read on the forward strand.
TCGGGCGCACAGCGCTTCGGCACAATCTGCTTGGCGCTACAAACTTTAGCGTAATCGGCATCTCCAAGCATCATAGCCTCGGTCTAGCAGTCTCGCGACAACGATGGGACGAACTGCAAAATCATGGGTCTCAATTGCAAACCAGCTTTGACCGCAGAACGATGCAGTAAGATTTATCGATCAACCCAAGCCATACGTTCTTTGCTATAACGTTCGCCTGCAGTTGTAGAGAGCGCATTTTCCATCAGATGTATTTCTTCAGTGGTCAATGTGATTTCTGAAGCGGCAGCGTTCTGCTCCAAATACAGTCGACGCTTCGTACCCGGAATCGGAACGATATCCTCACCTTGTTGTAGCACCCACGCCAAGGCAAGTTGACCCGCCAAACATCCGCGTTGCGCCGCTAAGTCCGCCACCACTTTAGCGGCGCGCATATTGGCGTCAAAATTTTCACCTTGTAGACGTGGATCGAGATGACGAAAATCGCTTGGTGGATAATTTTCCGCACGCTGCGCTGTGCCGCTCAAGAAGCCGCGCCCTAATGGGCTGAACGGTACCAAGCCTATGCCTAGTTCGCGCAACACGGGCAAAATCTCGGACTCCAAATTTCTTTCCCACAGCGAGTATTCACTTTGTAGTGCAGAAATCGGATGTATCGCGTGCGCGCGTCGTATGCTACTCACACCAGCTTCCGATAAACCCAAATACTTGACTTTGCCTTCTTTAACTAAATCAGCCATCACGCCCACGACTTCTTCTATCGGCACATTCGGATCAACACGGTGTTGATACAAAAGATCTAGATAGTCGGTATCTAAACGCTGAAGTATGCCGTCCACAGCGACGCGGATATGGCGCGGATCGCTATTTAAGCCAGTGGTAACACCGTCTTCGATCTTAAATCCGAATTTGCTAGCGAGTATCACTTCTGAGCGTCGCCCTTTGAAGGCTTTGCCCAATAAAGTTTCATTGTGATAGGGACCATACTGTTCCGCAGTATCGAAAAAGTTGATACCTAATTCAATCGCGCGATGTAAGGTCGCAATCGATTCTGCCTCATCGGCGGCACCATAGGCTGTGCTCATGCCCATGCAACCCAAACCCATCGCTGAGACCTGCAATCCCTGTGAACCAAGTGTACGTGTTTTCATCTTTTGTCCTTTTTTGCCTGCATAAAAATTGAACGCCACTCTGGCGTTAAATGCTCACCTTATTAATTGACCAACGCCGCTAAACTTATCAAGCGTCTGGCAATGCATATTTGAAGATACCTCAGTGAGACCTCTGCACAACTCCTTGAATTGATATTTTTTGCCGTCATTCCCGCGAAAGCGGGAATCCATGTTCATTAACATCAAGGACTTAAAATCACGGTGGATTCCCGCTTTCGCGGGAATGACGTAGATTAAGGAGTCATGCAGAAGTCTCCCAGTATGGTTTAGGCACAAATAAATAACAATTAGCTTAAAATTCAATGGATTGTTGATTTCAACGCAAAGGTTAGCCATGGAAATGCTCAATGAACTCGCGGTATTTGCCCAAGTAGTGGAGCACGGGGGCTTTTCTGCCGCTTCGCGTAATTTGCAACTTACCACTTCTGCTGTCAGTCGCCATATTAGTCGCCTTGAAAAACACTTAGGTGGGCGCCTACTACAACGCACTACACGATCAATCGCACTCACTGAACTTGGCGTCGAAGTACATGCGGCCTGCCTTCGCATGCTCAGTGAAGCACGTGAAATTCATGCTTTAGCCGGCACCTACAGCGCACGCCCCAACGGCGTGATACGCATCAGCGCGCCAGTGGTGTTTGGTGAAGTTTGCTTAGCTCCTTTGCTCCCAGAATTTCTGGCACAACATCCCGATGTGGATGTGCGCCTTACCTTGATTGATCGCTCCGTCGATTTAGTAGAAGAAGGCGTTGATCTAGCGATACGAATCGCACGCGAACTCGCACCTGGACTCGCTGCACGACCTTTATGCGAGATGCGCTACATCTTGGTGGCAACGCCCGCTTATCTCAAAAAAGCCGGAAAACCTAAACGACCACAAGAACTCGAACAACATCGTTGCATCTATCTCGGCTACGCCCGCTTTGGTCAAAGCTGGACCATGAAGCGTCGCCAAGAACAAATTGCAGTGCAAGTGCCAACACGCCTAACTATCAATAATAGCGCTGCGATTATGTCCGCGGTGTTGGCCAATGGTGGCATCGGCCTCGTGACCGATTTCACTGCTGCGCCTGCCCTAGCATCGGGACAAGCAGTCCAAATTCTCAGTGAATGGCAGTTGATCGAACCTTATGCTGGCAGCGTACATGCAGTTTATGTTCCCGGTCGTCATATCGCTTTAAAGACTCGCGCATTCATTGATTTTCTTGTCGATCGACTCGCGCCGCGCTCATTAGAATCGCCTACACGAAATTGAGTTAAAAGCTGAGCTAAGACGCAATTCGAATTCGGCTCAAAACAAAGGCTTCGTGACCTGACGTTCGAACACAGGATCGACTTCATCATCAAGCGCATCAATTTCAAACCACTGTGCTAAATGTTGTCCATTTTCTTTTTCCGTGAACCGCATTCGAAAATCAGTGTTACTGTCGTAGAAGAATTCACGTGCTGACAAAGGCGTTAATGCATTCCACGGACCATTGGGTGAAAGTTCGAGATAGAGCTTACCTTCCTTAAAATGGATCTGATATTGCTCATTGCCATTTTTATAGATTCCCACAAACTTCATTAAATCCGTAGTCGAAAGTTGCATTTGCTTTGGCTTGAATGACTTATCTGCCTCAGCTCTTTTGCCACTGGCCATTACACTAAGACGTTTTGCAACCGGAACCAATCCGTATGGCAGCGACTCACCGTTACTGAGTATAGCAACATACAACTTAGACTGCGGCAAATACACGGTTTCGCTATGAAAGCCTTGAATATCGCCATTACTCTGCAAGTAGGCCTCTCCCGCTAGACGATGTGGACGAGTACCAAACCCATAATGCACGGCAGTACCATCTCTCAGCACGAAAGGAGTATGCATACGCACAGTGTTCTCGTGATTTAAAATTTTTCCAGCATGTAGCGCGAGTGTCCAGCGCGCCAAATCTGCTGTCGTTGAATAAAAACTGCCACCACCAAAACCGACACTGGGATGAAATTTTTCAGCCACGCGAGGCCCAGCTTGATATGGGCTGACTGCATTAGGTATCACGCCTGGGGTCTGATCAAACACGGTGTTCTTCATTCCTAATATTTGCAGAAATTCCTGCTCGATAAACTTAGCATAGGAGAGTCCTGAAGTCTTCTCTATGATCATCGCAAGTAAGGTGTAATTGATACTGGCGTAACGAAATTGCGTGCCAGCTGCTGCGAGTAATTTTTGTTGAGATGCGAGCTTTAACAACTGATCAGGGCTATGCGGCAAAAATGCGCGTTCACGAAATTGTTGATCTTCAAACAGATTAGGGATGCCCGAGGTGTGACTTAATAAATGTTTGACTTGAATCTCAGACCAAGCCACTGGCAAAGCAGTGAGATATTGCGTGATAGGATCATCAAGTTTGAGCTTAGCTTGTTCTTCAAGTCGCAAAATTGCTGCAGCAGTAAATTGCTTGCCTACTGAAGCAACGTGAAACAAATGATTCGTCTTCAGCGGCACCTGCAATTCCACATTGGCCAAACCATAGGCTTTGTTAAGCACAGCCTTGCCATCCTTTAATATTAATACAGTGGCGCCTGCCTGATTCGCGGGAAAAAATTGCCTTAGCTCTTGATCTAAACGATGTGCTAATTTGTGTTCAGATCGTGCCACGCTTTGCTGCTCCATGCGACTACTTGCTTGCGCTTCGGAGAAGTTGAATAAAACTGCAAGCAGCGAAATACTAAATAATTTGAATTGCATCTAACATCCTTTCGTGTTCTTCATCAAACAGTCTTGATCAAACAAAAACAGCAAAAATTGTGCCATTCAAAAATGGGCCGACTGCATCTAGTATTTGAACTACACAGTCGGCATTTCTTTAGTGTGCAAACTGTCCGAGTTGACAATTATGAGTGACCGCGGACAGTGCAAGTGACCACCGCGGGGTATCAAAGTGGACGTGTTAACTCGCTAGCTAAATTGAGGTAGGTGACTCGAATTTTTTAGGTTTTTTCAGTCGCAAGAAAATCCTGATGGAGACGACGTGCCAACTGATGCCGCACCAAAAACAAACTAACAAACATTTGAAGTAACACAGTGGCCACTGACAAATACCACAGTTGTTTGATCTCGAAACCCTGCTGTTGAGAGAGCCATATAGCAGGTAATGCGAAGCTTAGTACCCGCGTTGCCATACTAATCAAGGAAGGCCAAGTATTACCCAATGCTTGAAACATTCCAGAGCATGCAAACACAATTCCGGTCGCGACAAAATTCCAAGAAATAATACGCAGGAACTCCGTCGCGACTTCAATCACTTGTTCATCTCGGGTAAAGAAATGGATCACCCAACGCGGTTCGATCTGACACAAAAGACTAAGCATCAGCATCAACCCAGACTCGATGTAAATGGCTTTCCAAATCGTTTCACGCACCCGCGCCGGCAATTGAGCACCAAAGTTTTGACCAGCAATCGGTGCAATCGCAAACGAAATTGCCATCAAAGGCAAAAACATCGCTTGCATCACCCGAGAGCCTAGCCCAAAACCGGCTTGCGCAGCAGGCCCAAAATCACGGATGAGAAAATAGATGATGGCCATAAATAAAAACATGAAAAAGAACTCAGCACCAGCAGGAAGACCTATATTCAACAGTTTTCGATAGATACGCGATTTCGGTCTCAATTGGTGGTGATTGAAATTCACATAGGTTTCATATTTCATAAAGTAGAACAGCATGATGAAGACGCCGACCAAAGAGGCGATTGAAGTCGCCAAACCAGCACCTGCGACCCCCATCGCATAGCCAGTTCCCCAGCCAGCAATTAACACTGGCGCCAACAGTAAATTGACTAGGACTGTCAACATTTGTCCCACCATTGCAGGTTTGACGACACCCGTTCCTCTTAAGGCGGCACCTCCGGCAGCCATTGCAAACTGCAATGCCAAACCTGGTAAGAACCACGCAATAAAAGTTCTTCCCAACTGTCTAGTCTCTACATCTGAGGCTAAATGTTGCATATAGAAGTTAGCCCCGCCATAGCCGAGCGCAAGGGTGAGCACCATACAAAAGATAGCCAGGCCTATCGTTTGATTAAAGACGATATTGGCCTCCACTTGATCCTTTCGACCCACCGCGTGCGATATCAGCGTCACCGCTCCCACTGTCAACATCTGCGTCAAGGCCATCACAGCGAAGTTCAAAGTACCCGCGGAGGAAACGCCGGCAAGTGCAGTGTCACCTAGCCCAGCGATGAAATAGAGATCAACAATAAAATACAAAGTTTGGACCAGCATACCCATTGCCATCGGCAAAGCGAGCATGATGATATGTTTATGAATGGGGCCCTGCGTTAAATCACGCATAATTGTTTCCTTCGAAAATTAAATGGGAGAGCTAGCGACGCTCGCTAAGCCAAGCTTAGTCGAGCTAATTGCAACCAAAATGGTGTGCCGTAAGCGGCGCATAAATCGCGGCCACAGATCGGAAGAGCACACGTCTGAACTCCAGTCACCTTGTACT
>CALKVB010000569.1 GCA_937996605.1 uncultured Oxalobacteraceae bacterium
TGAGAATAGTGCTAAACCGAGCCAATCCTCTAAATTGGCGATCTGTTTGCAGACGGCACTTTGCGTTAAAGCGAGTTCCTCTGCCGCCTGTGTGAAGCTTTGTAGGCGAGCCGCAGACTCAAAAATTAATAAAGCATTGAGGCTAGGAACTTTACGGCGCATAAGAGTTCATTCCATTTATTCACTAAGTCGTGATTTTATATCGTTTGTCTGCTGTTCGCAAACTGACTACGATGGCGCTCATTGTTTACTTTTACCTCATGGAATACCGATGAACGCCAATATCCAATCTCTATTGAACTCTTTGTTAGGCGCGACCAAGACCCAAGAACTCGCGACCTTGATGCAAATTTCTTCAAAATTTCGTATGTGGGAAGAAGGCCATGTTTCTCGTTCTGAATTAGCACAAGCCTTGAATATGGCATTATTCGCAGGTGTTTTGGAGCGTGTGCCGAGCGGTAAGGCTTATACTTTAGATGTGGTGGCGAATGGCGGAAAAGTGATGTTGGATCATGGTGCCTTGCGAACCGTACGTTGGTTTGGTTTGGGCGAACTACCGCCGGGTGAAGCAGCGATCACCCGTATCTTGAAACCTTTGGGCTTCCGTTTGAATGGTGTATTCCCATTAGACCGCTTGAATATGACTGGTCGTTCTTACGCTCAGATTGATGATGCCGATAACATCTCACAATTTTTCGTTAGTGAATTGCATCCAGAACGATTCAGTAAAGAATTTCAAGAGGCAGTGACTCGTGTTTTGAGCCAATCACGTGATCCTTTGACTCCAGCGGCGGTTTCTATGCTCAACGAATTAGAGCGCGACGGTAGTTTGCCGTTGGCGCAAGCACAAGACTTGCTGCCAGTATTGGTCTCCTGCTTCGAGCGTCAACATCCAATTCCAAGCATGGCTGATTATGAAATTCTGTTGAAAGAATCTGCAGAAATGGCGTGGATTGCGACTGAAGGTAACGTCTTTAACCACGCTACAGATCGCGTGGAAGATGTGTTCGCTTTGTCTGAAGAGCAGAAGCGAATTGGGCGTCCAATGAAACCCAATGTGGAAGTGTCGGGCTCAGGTCGTATTAAACAAACGGCGTTTAAGGCCGACCCAGTGGTGCGTCAATTTGTGGCAGCGAATGGTGAAATTGTCGAGCGCGAAGTGCCAGGCTCTTTTTATGAATTTATTACGCGTGATAGCTTTAAAGATGGTGCTCAGGTGATATTAGATTTGGGGTTTGATGCGGGGAATGCTACTGGTATTTTCAAAATGACCGCCAATGGATAAATCGTGAAATGCGTCCCCAGCGGCGTTGCTTCTCCTCGCCGTACTCGTGTACTGTCTTCGTCGGCGCGCCTTGCTGGGAACGCATTGCACGATTTATCTGATACGGTTGTGAAATGCATCCCCAGCGGCGTTGCTTCTCCTCGCCGTACTCGCGTACTGTCTTCGGAGGCGCGCTTTGCTGGGAACGCATTGCACGATTAATCTAATCCGCGAAATGCAGCCCTAGCTGCGTTGTAGCGCCTCGCCGTACTAAAGTACTGTCTTCGGCGCTACGCCTTGCTGGGACTGCATTGCGCGAATTAGACTTTGTAGACCGAAGAAGGGTAGAAGAGTTTCTGGGAATGCGTTGCCAAAGTTGGTGTTTTCGATGTGCAAAGATGAGTAGTAACCTCATCGCCGTCATTCCCGCGAAGGCGGGAATCCAGTCTCGTTACACTCACTTGTGTCTCCTGCAGCGCTCATTGTAGTAAATTGATTTTTTGTTCGAACTTGTTTTTACCTTTTGATTAAAACCTATGCTGACATCGACTACTTTGAATTCTCAACAACAAGCACTGCTAGCGGCGTTGCAAGATGTGCTTGGTTCGCATGGTTTGTTGACTGATGCTAGTGACTGCGCACGGTTTACGACCGGGGCGCGTTATGGTCAGGGCTCGACCTTGGCGGTGCTGCGTCCAGATACGCACGATCAAATCGTGGAGTGCGTTCGTTTGTGTACAGATGCTGGGCAGGCTTTGGTGTTGCAAGGGGCGAATACGGGTTTGGTTGCGGCCAGTACGCCTGATGCCAGCGGGCGTTTTGTGGTTTTGAGTTTGGAGCGCTTAAAGAAACACATCGAGGTTGATGCGATTAATCGTTCAGTGACAGTTGATGCAGGCGTTTCCTTGCAAGAGTTGAATGATGCACTTGAACCTCATGGCTTGTTTTTTCCTATCGACCTCGGTGCCAATCCTTCTATCGGCGGCATGATCGCTGCCAACACTGGCGGTGCGCGCTTAATTAAATATGGCGACGTGCGTCAAAACTTATTGGGCTTGCGCGCGGTGTTGATGCATCCGGCAGGCGAAGTCTTGGATTTGCAATCAGCCTTGCGCAAGAATAATACGGGCCCAGATCTGAAGCAGTTGTTCATTGGTAGTAGCGGCGCATACGGCATCATTACACGTGCCGTGTTGCAAGTGCATCGCATTCCAAAGCAAACTGCAACCGCCTTAGTGGTGCCACGCGATCAAGCCGCAGTGCTCGAGTTATTAAGCGTCCTAGAACGTGACTGCAGTGAATTTCTGACTGCCTTTGAAGGCATATCTGGTGCGGCACTACAAGCCGTGTTGAAACATATTCCCAGCATTAGTAATCCCTTTGCACCAGAGCCCTTGCCGGATTACTGTGTCTTGCTCGAATTAGCCAGCACAGCCGATCCACAAGTGACCGGTATCGATCTCGAGAGCGTGCTGATGCGTTGTCTAGAAAATTTATTCGGAGACGTGGTTGAGAATGCCGTAGTGGGACGTGGCAAAGACTTGTGGCGTATTCGTCATGCGATCAGCGAAGCCTTACGACATGAAGGGAAGATGATTGCGTTTGATATCTCTATGCCACGTTCCTCATTTGTCGCTTTCCGTGATGAAGGTTTGGCCTTGATGGCGGAGAAATATCCTTGGATTAAAGTCATGGACTTTGGTCATTGGGCAGATGGTGGCTGCCACTTCAATATGGTATGGCCGATTGCTGAACATGCTGAGGCCGCTCATTCAATTCCTACATATGATGCTCAAGTCGTCCAGCAAATCCGCACAGAAATCTATGATCTGGTGGTGAACACTTATCAGGGTAGTTTTAGCGCCGAGCACGGTGTTGGTCCTTACAACCTCGATTTCTATCAGCGTTACACTGCATCCGCCTCGCGTAAACTAGCGGGCGAATTGCAGATGATGTTGGACCCTCAACGCTTGTTGGGACTGACTTGGTTTGGTGAATAATTGAGTTATTGATAGAGCTTAAACAGCGTTAAAACTGCGAATTAAAACAGCGAACGAAAACAGCGAACTAAAACAGCGAATTAGTTTAGACTGTTTTCTAATTTTGACTCTATGCAAGTCGTCACTCTGTGTTTATGATGTGCAGCAAACTGAAAGCGGGGGGGGCGCTCGTTCCCCGCTTTAATCATTCTGCTCACCATAACTTGGAGAAGACATGCGACTTCTATCGTTGGCTCTGGCCTCAACTACACTCCTCATCGGCTCCGCATTCGCGCAGCAATCAAATGCACCCTCATCGAGTGTGCCGCAATCAGCAGGGCTCAAACGCATTTTCGCGGTCGAAGCGGAAGCGGCGCGGACTGCAGTCAAAGATCAAGCGCGCACCAATACTTGCTGGAACTTTGCCACCGCTTCTTTTATGGAGAGTGAAGTCGCGCGTCAAAGTGGTAAATTAATTGAACTGTCGGAAGTATTTGCTGTACGCCATGCCTATCCTCTAAAAGCCGATGCATTTGTGCGCGCCCAAGGAAAAGCGAACTTCTGGGAGGGCGGTAATAACCATGATGCGATGGATATGTTGCGTCGTTATGGTGCGGTACCTCGCGCCGCATTCACTGGATTAAAAGAAGGTGAAAGCAAACTCGATCACGCCGAGCTCGCCCGCGTGACGACGGCCTTTTTGGAGGCTGTGGTGAAGGGCGGACGTCCGACCAAGTCGTGGAAGCCTGCATTCGAGGGCATCTTGGATGCATACATCGGTAAGCCTCCACAAAATTTTATTTTCGAGGGCAAGACTTACACGCCGCAAAGTTTCCGTGATCAAGTTCTCAAACTGAATCCAGATGATTACGTTGAAGTGACGAGCTTTACGCATCATCCCTTCTACCAGCCAGTGCGCTTAGAAATTCCAGATAATTGGTCGCACAATACGCGTTACCTCAACGTGCCGCTCGACGATATGGAGAAAATCATGACGAATGCGCTGAGTAAGGGCTATACGATCTCATGGGGTGGTGACACGAGTGAGAAGGGATTCAACACTAAGGAAGGGATCGCTTTGCTCGATGATGAAAGTAAAGAAGTCACTCAAGCCGGGCGTCAAGACGCATTTGACGATTGGCGTAGCACCGATGACCACAGTATGCATATCGTTGGCTTGTCAAAAGATGAGAATGGTAAAACCTTCTATTTGACTAAGAACAGTTATGGCGCTGGAGTAGGACCCTACGCCGGCTACCTGCACATGAGCCGTAATTATGTGCGTATGAAAACCATTTATTTTATGGTGCATAAGGATGCGATTCCGGCCGATATTCGTGCTAAGGTGAGCCTAAAATAAACATTGCAGAAGCTAAATATTTTTGGCGGCTGTCAACCAATAGCACCATGAAGGCATTAAGTCACGGTGGCAAACCGTCTTATTCATTTGGAGAAAAATATGTTCAACAAAACAATCAGCCTAATTTCGGTTTTATTGACTGCGACAAGTTTGAGTGCTTGTATCTCGGTGAGTGAAAGTAGTCAAGAAAGTGGCAAGCAGATCGCCATCATGTCCCAACAAGCGATTGCTACCTGTGGTCAAGGTAACGTAGAAAAAGTAACGACCAATAGCTTTAGCTGCAAAGATCGCATTATTCGCCCTCAGAATTAAGTCTCTGCAAAGGCCGTACAAAAAAGCACGATGTCCTCGTGCTTTTTTGTTGGACGCGACGTAGTGTTTTTCGCTTTCGATTTCGTTTCACTTTCGTTCTAATTTCAAGTGTCAGCTTGCTCTTCGCGTAGAGCCTCCTCAAAACGCTCCTGCGTTTTGGCTTCGTCGCGCTCACCAAACGCATAGTTTGCCTCTAACCACATGACATTGATGATGGCAAGAGCAAGCGCCAAGCCTATGCCCAGTATCCAGTTAAAGTACCACATAGTTTTCTCCCTAATAGGCTGAGTGTTGATGACCTGCGATATGCTGGGCATCGACCTTGCCGCGCATGACACGATAGATCCAAGCGGTGTACATCATGATGATGGGCAAGAAAAAGACGACCACCCAAAACATAATGCCTAAACTTTTATGACTTGCGACCACATCCCAAGCAGTTAAGCTGCTGTTCGGTTGAAGTGACGATGGCATCACAAATGGAAACATCGCAACACCAGCGGTGAGAATGATGGCTGCTACGCTGGTGCCCGTGGCGATAAAGGCCAAAGTTGAGTGTAGTCGATGGGTGAACACTATACTGAGAAGTACTGCGGCTATCGCCGAGGCGGGGATCAAGTATAGTGCAGGATATTGTTGGAAATTGCTGAGCCAGGCACCATTGACACGCTCTACCGTTTTTGCAATCGGCATAAATGCGGTATTTGGATCAGGCATGCTTGTGATGTGATAGCCCTGAACCTGTGTTGCGATCATCCAGCCGCCGACCATAAAACACACAATGCTTATAGTCGCACTCATCTTCAAAGCGGTTCTTGCGCGGGCCACAATTGCCGCGTCGGTTTTGCAGAGGAGGAAGGCGGCGCCATGCATGCACAACATTGCTACACTCAAGATGCCTGATAATAGTCCGAAAGGATTGAGTAGATCAAAAAATCCACCTTCATAGGTTAGACGCATGTCACCGTCGTAACGGAAGGGAACGCCTTGCAATAGATTGCCGAAGGCGATGCCAAAAATAAGTGGTGGGACGAAGCCGCCAACAAACAGTAGCCAATCCCAAGTAGATCGCCAGCGCGGATCAGCTAATTTACTGCGATAGTCAAACCCCACAGGTCTGAAGAACAGCGCAAATAGCAGCAGCATTAAAGCGATATAGAAGCCAGAGAATGCTGCCGCGTAGGCTAAGGGCCAAGCCGCGAACAAAGCCCCACCCGCGGTGATGAACCAGGTTTGATTGCCTTCCCAAGTTGGGCCAACGCTATTGAGCATGATGCGTCGTTCTATATCGGTTTTGCCAATAATGGGTAGAAGCATTCCCACTCCAAAATCGAATCCATCCATCAGGGCAAAGCCTATTAATAAAATACCGACGAAGCACCACCAAATTATTTTGAGCGTGAGATAGTCAAACATGATGTGTCCTTATGCACTTAACTTGTGTTCGGTTTCAAAGTGATACTTGCCGGTATGCAGTGCGCTAGGTCCTAAGCGCGCATATTTGATGATGAGATAGAGTTCCACAATTAAGAGCGCGGTATAGAACAGAATGAAACCCGTAAGACTAAACATGAGATCGTTGGCACTTAAGGTTGATGCCGATAAATGGGTAGGTAGCACGCCGGCAATGGTCCATGGTTGGCGACCATATTCAGCCACTATCCAACCCGCTTCAATCGCGACCCACGGCAGCGGAATGCTAAACAGAGCAAGCTTCAATAACCAACGTTGCTTCGCGAGGCGTTTGCGAATCAAGAAATAGAAGGAGGCGCTAAAGATAAATAAGAAGAGCACGCCTAGTCCCACCATGAGGCGGAAGCCAAAGAACAAAGGCGCCACTTTGGGAATTGAGTCGTGCATGGCTTGATCGATTTGCTGTGGTGTGGCATCGACGACTTTATCTGTGTATTTTTTGAGTAATAGACCGTAGCCTAAATCGACTTTCGCTTCTTTAAACTCATCCTTGACAGCTTGTAATGCTGCGCCTTCAAGTGTGTTGGATTTGAGTTGGGTCAGCAAGTCATACGCATGCATCCCCTTAATAATGCGTTCACGGTTTTCTTGTTTGAGGTCTTTAATCCCCGTTACTTGAGTATCGGTAGAGCGTGTAGCGATGACGCCCATTAGATAGGGGATTTTGACTGCGTAGTCTGTGTGTTCTTTTTTGTCGTTCGGTAAGCCAATCACCGTAAAAGGTGCGGGCGCTGGTTCGGTATGCCATTCGGCTTCAATCGCCGCGAGTTTGACTTTGTTGACTTCACCCGCCGTATAGCCAGACTCATCACCGAGGACTATCACCGATAAAGTTGAGGCAAGACCGAAGGCCGCAGCAATCGCGAACGAACGAATAGCAAAGCCGGTATCACGTGCCTTGAGAAGATAATAGGACGAGACGCCGAGTACAAACATCGAGGCAGCAACATAACCCGACGCCACGGTATGCACGAATTTTACTTGGGCGACGGGATTGAAAATCACGGCAGCGATGCTGGTGAGCTCCATACGCATGGTTTCGTAATTGAACTCCGCGCCGACAGGATTATTCATCCAACCGTTGGCGATCAAAATCCACAGCGCCGACAGGTTGGTGCCCAGCGCCATCAGCATCGTCACCAGCAGGTGCTGCTTGCGCGACAGGCGGTCCCAGCCGAAGAAGAACAGGCCGATCATCGTCGATTCGAGAAAGAAGGCCATCAGCCCTTCGATGG
>CALKVB010000570.1 GCA_937996605.1 uncultured Oxalobacteraceae bacterium
CCATTAATATTTGCTTCTCGTAGGGCGGATGAAACCCACGCTGCTTAGGTGTTCGACGCGCTGGCGGCGCGGGTTTCACCCGCCCTACAACTTCTTACAACCCGTTCCCACCCTCCCCGCGAAGGGAGGGTTCAGATCAATTCAAATCACTACACGCCACCGCATCCGCATCCTTGGCTTTGCCTGCGACCAATTCAATCTCGGCCAGGCTGGCGCTAAAGGCGGCCGTGCTGCTCATGGCAAAGCCAGATTTGATTTTCTTAGGATCGAAACCTTTCGCCGTGAAACAGGCGAGTGGTAATTTGATGGTGCGCGCTGGTCCATTGAGCATGCCTTGCATGAGCTTGGTCACGTCGACCGACGCTGCGCAGTTTTCGCCGCAATCCATGGTGACGGTAACTTTGCCTTGTGGCGCTTTATGAACCTCTGCCACAAATTGCAACACGCCATTGTTCAAGACGCCTTGTGGCACCATGGTCGCGAACGGCGCGGTGGCTTCAATTTTGGCTGGGCCATTCCATGTGACTACACGCGCTGATAAACCATTCGCTAATGTTTTGCTCGTCACACCAATAGCCCCGCCCATTTCTTTGTCGGACAATTCTTTACCCAAAGTGAATTGACGGGTCGCGATGGTGGCGCGCATCGGGAAATGCGTGCTGTCTTTCGCAGTGTTAATCGCCATGCGTGATTCGTCGGCGCAACTATTGCGGTTATCGACTGGTAAAGCGCTCAGAGCATGCGTAGAGTTTGCCTTCATGGCATAGCTCAAACCATAACCAAGACCAAACAATTTCTCGGGATGATTCGCTTCCATCTTAGCGATAGGAGCACTCAAGCATGCAGCATTTGGCCAACTGAAAGAGAGACGACCTTTGAAGTCATGCGCCACTTTTCCTTTGGCGTCTTTAAACAAGACATCGGCCACGCCTTTACCTTCTGTGCCTGGTAACCATGCGGCAACGAAGGCATCCGATAAATTCATCAGATCATTGGTGTACAAAGCACGGCCAGCGACATACACGGTCACGACAGGCTTACCTTTACCAGAGACCGCTTTCAACACCGCAAAGTCTTCTGGATGGCGTTGGCTATGACGTATAGTTTGTGCGGTAGGAATGTCGCCAAAACCCTCGGCATACGGTGTTTCACCAATGACGGCAATCACCGCATCAAACTTGCTGACATCGACGCCTTCAGCGGTGGGGCTATATTGCACATTGGTCGCGCCCAAAGCTTCGCGGAAGCCTGCTAACAAGGTATCACCGTGATAATCACTCTCGATATTTTCAGTACCTTGCCAGGTAATCGACCAACCACCGTTTTGATTGATCATGCTGTCTGCGCTCTTACCAACGACCAAGACTTTCTTGTCTCGTGCTAGCGGTAACACTTGTTGATTGTTTTTGAGCAGCACCAAAGATTCACGCACCGCTTGGCGTGCCAGATCTTTTGCTTGCATTGCTTCTTGCTTGCCAGCGAATTTGCTGTCGGCAGGCTTGATTGTGAACATGCCAGCACGCATTTTGACGCGGAGAATACGCGCTACCGCATCATCAATACGCGCCATCGGAATCTGCCCGCTTTCCACTTGGGCGATGGTGTTCTTGATGAAGTTTTTCCAGTTGTCTGGCACCATGATCATGTCGACACCAGCGTTAATCGCTTGCGGGCAGCTATCATTCGCGCAACCAGCCACTTCGGCAATGCCATCCCAATCTGAGATCACGAAACCATCGAAGCCCATTTTGTCTTTGAGGGCATCCGTCAACAAGGCTTTGCTACCGTGCATCTTGCCGTAGTTGATGCCGCTGACAGGATCATGCCAGCTGTTATACGAAGCCATCACGGTTTGCGCACCGGCTTCAAACGCGCTGTAATAGCCCTGCGCTTGACTATTGATCATTTCGCTCAAGCTGGACTTGTTAACGCCGCGATCAACACCCACATCGGTACCACCATCACCGATGAAATGTTTGGCTGTAGCGATGACGTTCGCATCGCCTTTCAAGCTACCTTGTAAGCCCTTGACATAAACACCGGCGTAATCGCGCACTTGTTTGCCATCTTCGGAGAAACTTTCATACGAACGTCCCCAACGCGCATCTTTGCCTACCGCCACCGTCGGTGCGAAAACCCAATTAATGCCGGTGGCCCGCACTGAACGCCCCACTTCTACCGCGATCTTGCCGATTAATTGAGGATTATGCGCAGCACCTAAGCCTATGTTATGAGGGAACAGGGTCGCGCCCACCACATTACTGTTGCCGTGAATCGCATCAATACCCCAGATTACCGGTACCTTAGTCTTCATGTCGGTTGACATCGACGCATCGTAGTACGCGGTAGACAGCGCCAACCAATCTGCGGCAGTCGCATACTTGTTCATCTTCGGCCAGCTACCACCGCCATTCAATACAGAACCGAGGTAATACTGTTTGACTTCTTCCGGTGTGACGAATTTGATTTCCGCTTGCGTCATCTGCCCGACTTTTTGTGCCAAGCTCATGCTCGCCACGATGTCTTTGATCTTTTTCTCCATCGCAGCGTCTTTGCTGACAGCGCTTTTGATCTTTGGCCAGTCTTTCAGTTCACCATTAGCCTGACCAACATAAGCATGGGCGCTCAAGCTCGCGATGAGAGTGAGGGCGGCAATTTGCAATGGATTTCGTTTGATCATGATGTCTCGTCTTTCTCTATCTTTTGATGTCTCGTTGTCTTTTTCGATGTTCGAATTTTTCTCTCGCTACTTTGGTAGTGTCACGCATATCAAAGCTATTCTGGCTCGTAACCAAGTAGCTCTGAGGCCCTCGCCTGCCACTGGCGGCGAAAGCTTGGGGATGAGAGTCTGTCAGGTTTGACGCTCATTTATGGATAAAAGGGTACTAACTGCGCGCATCAAGACTAAAAAGCTTCTGATTGCGGCACATAAGCCCCCCTCACACCAACCGTTCCCACCTTAGGAAAAGCGGAAATTATTCCCTTCCTCACCCAAATTGGAAACGTTACCAATCTTGCTCTGAATGATGCAACCAATGATTTTCTTTGTCAATAAGAATTTTTCCTTTGATTAAAACCAGCGTCTAAAATCTGCATTCTGGCATTCAAATACTTGATGAGCACAGAAATGGAATCCTGCGGACAGGCCGTCTGATTCAATGCGCAAAGACGCTGCTACCGCCTTTATCGCGTTAAAGTATTTAGGTATTGAGGGCTGAAAACACTTTAATGCGACAATCGTGATTTTCTGCCTGAGGTCCAAGCCCAAATTTTGGAATCAAGATACTCTGTTTGCGTAAATGAAGCTTTCCACGTCGGTCATCACAGTCCACTCACTTCTCTTAGCAATCACACGGCAATCGATCGTACCGAAAATGAACACCCGCTGTAAAATTCAGACTTGAATAATCGACTCTCTTATGAACTTCATTTTGTGTATTGGCGAGCAAAAAAATTGGCGAGTAAAAAATTTGTGAAAACTTCTCTCGCGTTTCTGATCACCACGATGGTGATAACACTTATTTTCTGGTTCGCTTGGGGTAGTAGTCTTAGCTACGAGGTGTATGTGAACGAGCAGTTCGCTTATGATGAAGACTTCTCTACGACCGGAAAAATTCTGATTTCAGCCGCTATAGGTTTGCTCTGTAATGTTTTCTTCTGGTGCCTAATATTGTGTCTTCGATTTCTTAAACACAGAAAAAAGTGAGTTTGCGTTTGTTCATTCGAACCCAAGCGCAAAGCCAAAAATCTGATCGAAATAGACGTAATTTCGATGTTGCCAGTCTCTTGATTGTGTGTCGCAATAGTTTGCCCCAAACTGTTTCGAACAAACGCCTAGCTTAGCAATTAGCAAATTAATACCAACTCAAAAATATTACAAACGCTTACGCAAACATATCGCCTCTAAACGCCCCACATAAGGACCGAAATTGGGAATTTGTTGATAGCTATGTGATTCATAAAACGCCACCGCGTGTGAATTGATCAAACGTGTCTCCAACCAAAGTTCTTGGTATCCCAATTGTCTTGCTCTTTCCTCAAGCTCATGCAAAATTGCGCTACCGACACCCTTGGTACCAGGTTTAGCATACATACGTTTAAGTTCGGCGATACCAGCCTGCAAGGGACGGAAGGCACCACATCCAAGCGCATTTCCGTCAACATCACGTGCAACAACAAAGGCGGCTTGTGGCCCAAGTACGCTCTCCGGATCAAAAGAAGAACGTCCACTATCACCGGTGATCATGGCTAAAGTTTGAGACAATTCATCGATCAACTTTCGCGCACTTTCTGATGTGGGATCTTCGAGCGAGATTTCGTAAGTTTTACGCATAATTCATCTTTTTTCGTTCAGAGATAGTACGCCGAGATGCTTTACGATAAAGATAGCCATCCCAGAATGCATGTTTGAAGAAGGAATCGACTCTTCTACAAATCCTTAGCATAACAAATAAATTCATCTCGCCCAGAATAGCCGTCATAGTTTTTGATCTCAACAAACAGCTGACGCGAATAAAAATTCATTGCACGTTGATTGACCCGCCTCGTCGCAAGTCTGAGTTGGCTATAACCGAAGCGTCGCGCTTGTTCCTCAATGAAACCCAAAATTTTGGCCCCAGAATTGGTATGTGGCGCAGCAAACATTCGCTTTACTTCGCCTACTTCTTGGCTCATCTCACGAAGCGCACAGCATCCGATCAACTTTCCATACTGATCTCGTGCAATGACGAAGCAAGATCGTTCACTAGCCACATATTCGGGCCGAAATGACGCTACGCCAGAACAACCCGTTAGGCGCAACAGAGTCGCAGATAGTTGCTCAAGAACCCTTTTCCCATCATCGGAATCTGGATCTGCCAATTCCATAAAAACATGAGTCTCTTCCAATTTAATTGCCGTTTCCACTGCATTCACCATATTCATTCAAATTGAAGTTCTACCTGCATTCAATCTCTATTAAAAAGGCACACATATAGATTGCTTGGATGCTCTGGTGAAGATGATCCAATCGCCAAGTTTCCAACCTTCATTGTTCTTATTACTCTCATAAACCATTTGAAATTCATCGTTCTTTAAGCGCCGAAATGTAAAGCGTTCGCGGCGTGCTACCGGCTTTTCTGCAGAACCTGCATTACTTGATAAATCCTCAAAAACCAAATCATTATTTACAAAACCAACAGACTCGAAGTTTCGAACACTCTTGAAATTGTCCACAATAACCATCTTTAGCACATTCGAGTCGCGTTCCACACCCCACACGGCTATCGATTTGAATTTGTTTGGCGCTCGATCAGTGTGCTTGTAAAGCAACCACTTTTGGTCGAGGTCCAAGCTAAAACTGACATCGGCCTGAATTGGCTTCCCACTTGCAAACTCGCCCGCACCACACCACTGACCCGCAAAATAGTCGAATACTTCTATCATCCTTTTCTCTATATCTTGACTTTTAACCGGCGTCATAGCGCTCACTTGAATCCCGTTCCCATTGCTTATCGCATCTGCCACAGAAGCGTTGCTTACGTTAAGATGCAACATAGCTAACATCAATCCAAGCTTATAGAAGTGTTTTAATTTCATTTCGACTCTCAGTGATTTCAATATTCTTTCAGATTACCCAAGCAAAAAAACTGCTAATTAGTAACCAATCCTAGTCCTAGTTCTTTTAATCATTGGTCGATTCAAGCAAGACCCATTGATCAAAGAATTTACGCAAATTCTTACCACTGGCTCTCTCCATTGCATACTGCAAATCTGCAGTGCTTACCGACGATCCCCAGTGTTGCTGCGTGTAATCCTTTAAGCCTTTCCAAAACGCGTTATCGCCAATTTCCATACGCAGTAGATGCATCACATAGGTGCCTTTGTCATAGACCAAAGAGCGGTCAGCCGCACTAGGTGCAGACCAAGAAGCGAACTTGAGTGGTTTATCATGCCCATCGGCACGCAGTGTGTAATACGAAATTCGGGCGGCATCTATCTGAGACTGGTACCTATTTTTTCCGAACCTTTCTCCCAAATATGCCGCATTGAGATAGCTGGCAATTCCCTCGTTCAGCCACATTTCAGTCCACGAATGATTAGTGACCCTATTCCCCCACCATTGATGTGAGAGCTCGTGTGCAATTAACCAAACTTGGCTGTGATCTTTTAGGACGCGGCGCCCAAACTTTTCACTCAACACTGCGAAGCCTTCTAACTCTTGCGCGGCAGTTGCATTCACCAACACTTGGGTATAGAACTTCGACGGCAGTTTTTTACCGGATTTTCGTTCGTAAAAACGTGCGATTCCAGCGGTCTCTTTAAAGATTGTTTGTAGTTCGCTATCGCTAAATTTCTCACTGGCTAAATATCTGAAGAATCTTCCATGATCCTGTTCAGTGACTTCCCTAAACCTACCTGCAGCGAATCCGTACAGATAACAGGGAATTTTGTCGTTTTGTTGCCAACTGTGGCTCACCATGCCATTTTCATGAATTTCTGATTTAACCAAGCTCCCGTTGGCAACCACATGAAAATTCTGAGGTACTGTGATCTTCAAATCGATGCTCGCGCGATGATCAGGAGATGCCTGACACGGCAGCCAATGTGGGGTATCAAACAAGGTATATATTTGCTGATCTTCTTGCTGAAAAAACAGCCCTTGTTTGGGCTCGCCATGATATTCAATCTTAATTGTGCGAAGCTTTGTTTGAACCTCAGATGTCCGCGCCGAAGGCTTTACTAGCGGCAACGGTAATAAAGCATGTAATGGGATGTGCAGTTGATTGTCTTTAATTTCAACATTAAGTGGAATTCCTTCGAAGGAAACAGAGTCAATCACTGTACTCGCAACATCAAGAACCAACTCATTCTCTACAACCGCCTTTATGCGTTTCGGGTAAATTCGATATTGCATTGAGAGATCGATCTGTACACTCGCCTTGATACTTCGTTTCTCGAGGTTAGGGTGAATATTTGCTCTATATCGCTCGACCCGAAATGTCCAAGGCGGCTGTACACTTGCATTTGCGACAAACGCTGGGGAGCCTACAATGCTAAAGATGAAAACCCCCAGTGAAAATTTGATCATGCGCAGCAACTGTTCAACCTTTCATCCATTCAAAGAACACGACTTCATTTTAAGTTCGACGGTAGTTCTACCATCGTATTTCGTTCAAACAATCAAGCTCTAGGTGCCAAGATCGCATCATCAAAACGCACTTTTCTTATCAAGGCGAGAGCTCGATACACAACATGCAGTATTCACCCTATTCAACTCTCGTTTTCAACAGGCTTCTCATAGGTAAATTCGAGTATTGTTTCATCTGACCAACTCAAATCATGCAAGATCGGATAATAGACGTGTCCTTGTGCCTCGATACGACTAGAATCTAATACGAGGCGTCTTTGCTGATCGAGCATGATGATCGAGACTATCTTTTTTGCGGAAACAAAATCGGCTTGAACCTGTGCGCTGCTACAAGGTCCGCCAGAAAAATTGAATACCTTCTTCATCTTCGTCTAATTCAACTTTTGAAATCACAATTCTTTGTATAGTCGTAATGGGAATTCCATCTTTATATAAAGTGATTTTCACCTCATCGTATTCATTAAAATACAATTCGACACTCATTTGATTTTTCAGTATTT
>CALKVB010000571.1 GCA_937996605.1 uncultured Oxalobacteraceae bacterium
ACGCTCTTCCGATCTCTCTGATGTTTACTTCAATTGCCTATCGCAGCGTAATGCTGCTCGCTTCTACAAGATTGCAAGCGATGCCGAGCTGTCGTTTTATGATTGGCTTATATGCCTTCTGTGGCAGCTTCATGCTAGTGCGCGTAGGCTATTTTCTGTTTGTCTCGACAGACCCGAATCAACTTCCTTTTAGTGGTAGCGGATTTAAAGATGCTTCCTTGATTATTTTTTACTTGTTCTCAGCTTTATTGCCTTTCGGCTTTGTGCTGATGTGTAATGACCGGTACGTCGCTCAGCATAGCCAAGTGGAGCATCAACTACGCGAGAAGACACAGCTATTTGAGCGCCTGTCGAGCTTAGTCCCGGGGACGATTTTTCAATATCAACGGTTTTCTGATGGCAGTACGCGTTTTCCGTTTGCGAGCGATGGCATAGAGAAGATTTATGAGGTGAAGGCGACCGATGTGATTGAAGACGCGTCTATTATTTTGCAACGTGTGCACCCCGATGACAGAGATGAAGTAGCTGAATCAATTCGTAGTTCAGCCGAGACTCTTGAAACCTGGCGCGCGCAGTATCGTGTCATATTGCCGCGCCAAGGTCTGCGCTGGCGAATTGGTCAAGCGCAGCCAGAAAAACTTGCTGATGGCAGCGTCTTGTGGCACGGTTATATTGCTGATTTTACTGAGCAAGCTATCGTCGAAGCGAAGCAAAAGAAACTCGAACAAGAAGTACTAGAGAGCTACTATGCGCTCGAAGCGAGCGAACAGCGCTTGCGCCGTCTGATGAATTCCAGTTTGATTGGAATGATGCAAGGGAATGCCACTGGTGTTTTGATCGAAGCCAACGACGTACTACTACAATTATTGGGTTTGCAGCGCTCTGCGATTGAACAGGTCAACGTGAATTGGTTTGAGTTGAGTCATCCACCCGAGCTCACCAAGCAAATCAATGCCATACGTAGCCTCGATCAAGTTGAATCCGTTCCCCCATTTGAAACCTATCTAATCGATCGCTCGGGTGCGCACATTCCTATTATGTTCGGGGTCTCGAAGCTAGCAGATAGTGAAAATGAGTGGGTAGGTTTCGTCCTCGATTTACGTGAACAAAAACGTATCGATCACTTGAAATCAGAATTTATTTCTATCGTCAGTCACGAGCTGCGCACACCGTTGACATCAATACGTGGTTCTATGGGGTTGCTAGAATCAGGTGTAGTCGGCGAACTTCCAGCAAAGGCTTTGCAGTTAGTCCAAATCGCACACAAAAATAGTCAGCGCTTGACCGCGCTGGTCAATGATATTCTCGATATGGAAAAGTTGGCGACTGGCCAAATGACCTTAAAGATGCGCGAAATCGATTTGCTTGAGTTAGTGAAACAAGCACTTGACGCCAACGCGCCTTATGCTGAAACCTATCGCGTACGCTATCAATTACATACCGAATTAGCGCAAGCGATGGTGTTGGCAGACAGTGACAGGATGATGCAAGTGATGGCAAATCTTTTGTCGAATGCCGCAAAGTTTTCGTCAGACGGAGATGTCGTACTGGTACGTTTATTCGCAAAGGAAAACCACTATCTGATCGAAGTTGAAGATCATGGGCGGGGTATTCCTGCTGAATTTCATGACAGAATTTTCGGTAAATTTGCGCAAGCTACAGATTCCTCAACCCGTCAAAAAGAAGGCGCAGGCTTGGGATTGCATATCTCAAAAACCTTAGTCGAAAAAATGCAAGGCAATATCAGCTTCAGTTCAGAAGAAAAAATTAAAACAGTGTTTTGGATAAGCTTGCCAAAGCTTTAGTCTTTTACTTCTTCATCTTCCTCTTTTCTGATATGATTTTTGGTGATTGAATTCGCAATTTCAATTTTCTACAAACCTGACAACTTAGCGCCTTGCGCTCCTGAGAAGATAAAATGGATCATATCCTTGCTTAAATTTAGCCTCAATTCTTCATCCTGGTGTTGATGAAGAATGGAATTCTTGGCGACTATTGACGACGTTTACAAGTGCGTCCGTCGATACGCTGAAGTAAATTAAAGTGAAGGAATGATATGTTACGTCTACATCAAAAAGTAGCCCTCGTGACGGGCGCTGCACGTGGAATCGGTGCAGCAATTGCCACAGAATTCATTAAACAAGGTGCTTTCGTCATCGTGACCGATATTGATGACTCGGAGGGTACTCGACTCGCAACAAGTTTAGGTATGCAGGCGAGTTATTTGCATCTCGATGTACGTGAAGAAAGTCAGTGGGAAAAGGTATGCGCGCAAGTACATCAGAAATATCAGCACCTCGATGTGTTGGTCAACAATGCCGGCATTACGGGGTTCGAACAGGGTTTTCGTCCGCACGACCCTGAGCATGCGAGTCTTCAAGACTGGCGTGCGGTGCATCAGACAAATCTCGATGGATGTTTTTTAGGCTGCAAATACGCAATACGACATATGCGAGCGCGTGGCAGTGGGGCCATCATCAATATCTCCTCGCGTTCTGGTTTGGTTGGCATCCCGGGCGCTGCCGCGTATGCCTCGTCGAAAGCGGCAATTCGCAATCACACTAAATCAGTCGCCCTATATTGCGCCGAACAAGGTTTAGCGGTTCGATGTAATTCGATACACCCAGCCGCAATTTTGACACCGATGTGGGAGCCACTTTTGGGCAACGATGATCAGCGAGAGTTAAGGATGCAGGCATTCGTTAAAGATTGTCCTCTGCATCGATTTGGACATGTAAATGAAGTCGCTGCTTTAGCCGTGTTGTTGGCCTCAGATGAAGCGACTTATATCACGGGCAGTGAGTTCAATATTGATGGAGGGATGTTAGCTGGCACGGCTCAAAGACCAAGTCAGGCTTAGTCGAAATGAACGCAAGCATGCCGAAAGATCGTTGGTCCTGCGGCATGCTTGCGTGGTGTTGATGCTAGTCGTGTCTAATTCTGCTGGGGCGGTGGGCGACGATCAGCACCCGCTTTATCTTCGGGCGGGCGCTCAGGTCGCGCAAACAAGCCTTTAGGTGACTCTGTACAATTGGCTTTGAACTTTTCGCCGCGTGGAGTGATGATGTCAACCACATCACCTTTCTTCTTTGCTTTGCATGCCTCATAAGCGTGCGGAGGTGGCTCGCGACGCGGATGTTCTGGGCGACCTTCAGCTTGCTGGTTTGCTGTTGATGTTTGCGGTATTGCGTTTCCCGTACAAGCGAACGTGAATGTTAGTAAGCCGAGGCAGGCAATTGCATAGTCTAAATTGCGCATCGTAATCTCCTTGAGTGACTGAAGATCGTAGTGTAGAGAAAGAATATGAAGAAATAATGAAGTAAATTTGATTCTTTTGCATCGTTTAGTGATGAAGCGAAGCCGGTAAATTGTCACCCTTAGATAGGTCGCTTGAGTGATGTTGCCTTCATCGACTAGAATGCCAATCGAGATTACTTATAATTTGAGAGATAAAAATGGTGCTGGCGAAACGTATTATCTGTGCTGTGAGCATTTGCATGTTGCTGCCTTTAAAGCTTGTGCAGGCTGCAGACATGTCGGCAGCAAGCCGTTTTGAGGTTGATGCCTTATTGAATCATTTAGCGAGCTCGGGATGTCAGTTTAATCGTAATGGTACTTGGTATTCTGCAGCTGAAGCGAAGGCGCATTTGAACAAGAAACTAGAATACCTCGTACAAAAACATCTTGCGAGTACTGCCGAGCGATTTATCGATGAGGCTGCTAGTAAGAGCAGTATGAGTGGTAAATCATATCAAGTGAAATGTGGCAATGAAGCTGCGCAAGAAAGCGCTGTATGGCTACATTCTGCTTTGAAAGAACTTCGAAATAAAAAAGCTGTCTCTGGAAAATGATCTGAGACAGCTTTTGTAAGGGATTGGCGCTTGCTTACTTTTATTCTCGGTTGCCTTGAGCTCGTTCCAGACCTTTGGGATTACGGTTAAACCAGAGCCAAGCGGTATCTGTGCCGCCGTGATTGAGTATGATTTGATTGATGTTGGCTTTGACAATAATCACTGCTAAGAGGCTGGCCGCTAACACTAAGAACCCACCAACTGTGTAGCTTAAAACAGTGAGTTTCGATACCTTTGGCATGACATCATTCGAGAAAATCATCATCAAAGATAGTAAGGCCAGCGCAAGTATCATTAATTTGAATTTGAAGTTTGTTTTCATAATAGGCAATTTAGGATACGTGAACGACTATTGAACGACTATATTAGGTAAGTGGTAGAAGCCTGTTATCGCTTTTCTGCATTACTGTGCAATGCAGTATAGATAGAAAATCGCTGAATTCAAGACAATTTCTTCATAATGTCGCTAGTTAGCATGCGACACAACTTTGGGATGCTGTTGTATGTCACTGTTTTACACAAGAAGTCGGTTCTCTCTACGATTGGCCCTAAACTTACTTTGTTTGCTCGCCGTTTTGAGTGGCTGTGCGATGCCTTTGGCACCTGCTTACGACAAGGCTGTGAGTGAGGCCTTAAATGCTGCCAATACTGAGGCGATGACTTTATTTGCTAGCCTTAGCCTTGGCGTTCAAAAGCAAGACTTCCCGAGCCGCGCCGAGCAATACGCGCAAGTGATTGGTAAGCTCGATGCGTTGGCGATTTCCGCTAATGCTAGACCAGTCCCTAAGAACGCAGTGACGGATAAAGTGAATGCTGTGCTCGACAAGACTTTGCCCGCCACAGTCGAGAGTAGTGATACTCGCTTGCCAAGTGTGGTCGCTATTCGCAAAATCGCAGAGACGGTGATTAAAATGCGTGATACCGATATTAAGCAAGGATTGACTGCATATGAAGTCATTGCGTTTAAGCAGCAAGCCAGTATTTATTTTGATCAAGCGATCACTTATGAGAATTTCTTGCAGCGTTAAATATGCAAACTGATCTATTGAGCCTGAATAAATATCAGCATCGTTCACTGAGTCAGAACTTCTATCCAGCGGCGTAACATTGAATTGAAAGAAAAGCATGGGAATCAATACGGCACAACTTGTGATAGACATGAAAGTAGCTGCTAGCACGGAGCTGAACGCTGATGTCACTGCCTTCCGAGGTTTTTCTGAACGTCAGTTAGAGGCGATTGCCAAACAAACTGAATTTGTGGCGATCGGCATCACCACTAAGCAGATCACGGAAGAAACCAAAGATTTTTTCCTTGATGCGATTGAGGACATGAGTTTGAATTTTGTGAAGACTTTGCGCGGCTTGATTTTGGCGACCGTTGAAAAGGTATGGAACGCTTTGGTCGGCGTGATTTGGAAAGCCTTATCTGAGGTGACTGGTTTGGTTTTGCCGGTACCCGTCGCGCGAATCTGAGGACTCTTGTAAGCTACTTTGAGAATGCCGCAGACCACAACATGTGCGGCAAAATTCACATTAAACCTTTTTGAGATAACATGCTTTGAGCATGAAACTACCGCCGTCCATCTTGCAATCAACTTCGTGATCACCGCCAACAATACGAATACTCTTGATTTTCGTTCCTTGTTTGAGTGTCGTGGAAGAACCTTTGACTTTCAGGTCTTTAATTAGCACGACAGCATCACCATCGGTGAGTACGTTTCCGTTCGAATCTTTCACGATGCGCTCATCGCTTTCTTCTTCGACCGCTTGCATTGGCCATTCGTGGCCGCAATCAGCACAAACGTAATTGTCACCATCAGGGTAAGTGTTTTCGAGGCCGCACACTGGGCAGGCAGGTAAGCTAGACATACTATCTTTCGGGCAAAGACTCTAGTATAGCCGACCAGAGAGGCATTTCTCACAAAATCAGAGGCAATAAGCTTTGATTTTTGTGATCCATAGCCGACATAAGTGTTCCTATGACGACCAAATAAAAAAGGGCATGCCTCTCGCAGGCATGCCCCAAAGTCGCGACCGAGGCCTAGTTAACAGTCGCTTTTACCGTTAGCGCGCTGTAGGCGCTGTAAGCATAGACACCGAGGTAGTACCGTCCTGCTATAGGTGCTGAAACTGTACAAGTTTCAATTGAGGTTGGGCCGTCGGATTTGCACTTATAAGCACTGCTAGTTGGTTTAACGCTGAGTTGAGAGAACAGGTCAGCATCGCCGTTCGCGCCATTGATGGAGAACACAACGCTGGTTTTTCCACTTGGAATATCAATTGCATAATAGTTCCAAGTGCCAGTACTTCCGCTTTGGCCTGCAAGTGCGACACCACTCGTTAAGACAGTGTCGACCGGCGGCGTGGCACCAACCAGAGTACCACTCATGGCGTAGTAACCGAGCGAGGAGTAGTTTGAAAAACCGTTGGCAGGTGTACCTTCAGCACCACCGGCAATCACTAAGCGATAATTGCCTGCAGGTAAATTGAGCGCCACAAATTCGGCTGAGCGATTGACAGCTTTGTTACTGCTGGCCACTAAAGCATTCGCTGAATTGTAAATCTTAGCATCGACATCGAGCATGCCGAAATATTCGATAGGATCGATTTTCAGATCGAGTTTGCCATTACCTGTCACGGTGAAAGTGAAAGCATCTGTGTCGCCCGTTTTTTCGATTTGACCGAAGTTTTGTGTTGGGCCAATCACGCCAGTATTACTAATCACCAGCGCTTTGCCACTCACATTGTCATCGGCAACGTAAGGCACGTTCTCGTTGACATTGGTGATGCGCAGATCATCTTCAAAGTTGGTTGCTGTGTTGTACTCACCTTTGCTCCAGGTCCAGAGACTATTGGCCCAGTTGGCGCCCATCCAATAGTTTCCCATGATAGGACCCCATTGATAAGCTGCGATCCCTTCGAAATATTCACCGCCAGTTCCGCCATGATCATGCGACATGCCCATTTGGTGACCCACTTCATGTGCAGCTGTCATACCAATACCATAACCATAGTCGAAGCCGGAAGATGGGTTACGGTAAAGCGTGCCGGCCGAAGTCGTGCCGAAAGAAGAAAGTGGAGCATTGGAACGACCATCTTGGTTCACAAAATTGATCACGCCAGTACGTAAAATATTGGCGGATTTCGCAGCGTTATATACGGCAGCATTGGTCGTGATATTGATGTTGTACATGGAGTATTGGCTAGCCACGACTTGACACGCGCGGTACATATTTTCTTTGGTGACTCCATTGAGCGGAGTAGAACCGCTCATGACAGCGGTTGTATTTAAGTAGAACACCCATGGGCTACCTGGTTTGCTTTCGAGCTTAGTGACATCTTCATTGTTATAGGGGCCGATATGTGGTGCTTGGCGTTGCGCAAATGGGCTATAGACAGGATGAATCGCACTGGCGATAGTGGCTGTTGCGGCGTTGGTTGCGGTAACCCATTTCGCGTCGAAGTCAGGGATGACCTTGGCGATCGGTACTTCAACTACCGATACGATTCCTTTTGCATCGGTGCTGTATTCATAGGCTTGTTTGCTGTCATGTTTGATCAGATAGCCGCGCAAAGACTTGTTCGAGCCCTTGAGGTAAAAGGTGGAGTTGTTGGAGTTTGCAGCACGTCCACTGATAGAAACTAAGCCATCCTTATTGTGCACATGGCTAACGATGGTTTCGAGACCTGTTGTTGCGCCCGCGGAGCGGGCAGTGAGTGGGTTGATCGCTTGTTGGTTGCTTAGACTACTAATGACCGCATCGACTGTGCCGAGTTGTCTAGGCGTGCTCGCCAAAGATTGTGTGTGGCCGACCTGTGAAATTCCTGCCATCACCAGCATCATGCTTAAGCTGCTCAAGCTGATTGATTTGTTCATATTGCCTCCTGAATTGTCCGATTATTGTTTTGTTTGAAAAACGATTCACCAGCAGATCTTGGAGTCAATTTAAATTAACTTTTTGCTAGTGAATGCCTAGTAAAACATAATTGGAAGCGGGTAAATATGAATCCGATATATCGGTCGTTTGGTGAGATGTATAGATGAATTCGCTAAGATTGAGTGAAATTCATGTTTGCTTTTATTTATGCATATTTTGAATGTTAATTAAATGAAATCGGCATGCATTCGACGCTATTTTAAACTTTTTGTATTGGCAGTTATGCGTTTTAGTATCGTTGTTAATTTATAGATATGAAAAATATCGGTCGACGAGCTTTGGTTCTGACTACAGCAAGCTGCTCTGAAACCGAACAGTAACTGTTCGGAAGCGGACACTGATCTCGGACAATTGCATCAAATCGAGCAAAATCTGACCCTATTTGAATATGGCATAGAGCTTGCATATTGATGACTAACGATACTGAAATATAGGTCTTTCAATGGAACAAAAAACAGTAATACCGGTGACTGGCGCTGCCATGGATAAAGTGGTTCCTCGCAATCACAAGCGAATTTTGACGAGAGCACTGCTTGCGGGTGTCGTCACCGCAGGGATTGGTTTTGCAATTTGGACTTCTTTACCCAAAGGCCAACAGATAGCCTTTGCCGATGTTCGCATCCAAGCCGTCGAACAAGGTTTATTTCTTGATGAAATTGCGGTGCGAGCGAATGCGCAACCTTTGAATTCGGTGATTCTTGATTCGGTTGAATCTGGGCGAGTAGAAGAAGTATTTGTTCAAGATGGCACCATGGTTAAGAAGGGACAACTGCTCTTTCGCTTATCCAATCCACAACGCAATTTGGATTTGTTACAGCGTAAAGGCGAGCATACGCAGCAAATTTCGAACTTGGCAAATTTGCGTGTTGGCTTTCAAGCGGCGTCGACCGATCATCAGCGTCGTTTGTCGGCACTCGAGTTTGAATTGAGCCAACTGAAAAAGAAACATGAACGAAATAAAAAACTCGCGGAGCAAGGATTCATCTCATCGGTGG
This sequence comes from uncultured Oxalobacteraceae bacterium, assembly GCA_937996605.1. GTDB lineage: Bacteria > Pseudomonadota > Gammaproteobacteria > Burkholderiales > Burkholderiaceae_D > Undibacterium. The sequence goes on from CALKVB010000571.1 coordinate 8,785, forward strand.
CGCTGGAAGAATCGCGCGATGCGCTTGATCGTCAACAGTTCGCAGTAGACGAAGAAAAACAGGCACAAGCGAATGAAGAAAAAGTGCGTCGTGTTGCTTTAGAGCAGATGGAGACTGGCATTGGTGGCTTACAGGCTGGTTTGAAGCTAGTGACGTCGAATTTAGATGCGCTATCGGTACGTGCGCCAATTGACGGCAAACTCACAGATTTTCAATTGCAGGTCGGTGAATCAGTGGCCATTGGTAAACGCCTTGGTCGTATTGATGATCCTAAGGTATTTAAGTTGGTGGCTCCTATCGACGAGTTTTATTTGAGTCGTATAGCCGTGGGTTATAAAGGGATAGCACGTCTCGGTGACAAACAATTTGCGGTCGAAGTGATGAATGTCTTTCCACAAATTAAAGAAGGTCGTTTTACTGCCGAGCTGAAGTTCCTTGATGCTCACCCCGATAAAATAAATCCAGGTCAAAGTTTCGATATCAATGTCACCTTGGGCGACCCCACCACCGGCTTAATACTCCCAATGGGAGCTTATATCAATGACACAGGCGGTACCTCGGTTTTTGTGGTCAGCAAGGATGGGAAAATAGCAGAGCGCCGCGCCATCAAACTTGGCAATCGTAGTAATCGTCAAGTTCAAATTTTAAGTGGCCTGAGCGTTGGCGAAAAAGTGATCATCTCCAGCTATGGCACTTACCAAAACAGTCAACGTCTGCAACTCAATCAAAAGTAAATGGGAATAATTTAGGGGATCACTCAGAAACATTTAGGAACACTTACCAATACATAGAAATATAGCGAGACAACTCAGCTCGAATTAAATTCAATTGATAGTCCGGTCGTGCCACGCGTAGCTGCGGCCGACCATTTTGCAAGGAAATAGCATGATCAAACTTATTGGCGTTAGCAAAACTCATATCACAGGCGAAGTGCAAACTACGGCCTTGGATCAAATTAATCTTGAAATCGAATCGGGTGAGTACGTTGCAATTACTGGACCTTCTGGTTGTGGAAAATCGACTTTACTCGGCTTGATCGGCTTACTCGATGTGCCAAATCAAGGCGAGTATTGGTTTGATGGGAAAAATGTCGCAGGTTTCAGCGAGGCTCAACTGAATCAATTACGCCGCGGCCGTATCGGCTTCATTTTTCAAAGTTTTAATTTGATTGAGGAATTATCAGTTTTTGAAAATATAGAACTGGCGTTAGAGTACACCGATACCCCAGCCAAAGAGCGCAAAGAAAAAGTAACAGCGATGCTAGAGAAACTTGGTTTGACCCATCGTGCGAGACATCGTCCATCGCAGCTTTCTGGTGGTCAGCAACAGAGGGTGGCAATCGCGCGTGCTTTAGTTGCTAATCCAGCGATTTTGTTAGCCGACGAACCGACTGGTAATCTCGACACCGCGCACGGTGATGAAGTGATGCGATTGTTACGCCAAATTAATGCCGAAGGTACCACCGTAGTAATGGTCACCCACTCGCCATCTCATGCAGCACAGGCATCTCGTACGCTGCATTTGCTCGATGGTCGAATCGTGGTTGATGCTTTACGTGCGGCTTAAGAGGAAAATCAAGATGATCAATTTTCGTGATTTTAAAATTGGTTGGCGTTTGCTGATCAAAGAGCCGAGCTATTCCGCTATTGTTGTCGCAGGCCTATCGATAGGGTTTGCCGTTTGTTTCTTACTTCTTGGATTAGTCCGTTATCAGACCAGTTTTGATGAACACGTGCCTGATATCGATCAAGTGTATTACGCCAACGAAAGATGGCATATGGAAGGCTTTAATGAGTGGAATGGCACCATTCCATTCAAGGGTAGAGAAGCATTGGCGAATAGTGGTCTGCCATTAATCGCTTCGGTTCTCTCAACTCGCCCGATTGATGTTCGCTATGGTGAACGGGTGCAATCGATAGAATTAAGTTTGGTCGATCTTGATTTCAAAAAGATCTTTGGGATCAAACCGATTTCGGGCGATCTTGATGCAGCCATTAAGCGCCCAGATGCGATGGCTTTGACAGAAGAGACCGCTGTTAAATTATTTGGCAATACTGATGTAGTTGGAAAAACGGTGTTAATTGACGGCAAGACTTACACCGTAACAGCCCTACTTGAGACCCCTGCAAGTAACACTGCTGCGCCTTTTCAAGCCTTAGCCGGAATTTATAGTTCAACTTGGGCTGACGGCTGGCGCCGCAATGCAATTGAAAACTGGGGTTCGACCAATGGTAGAGTGTTTGTTCGATTCACCGGCAACGTCACAATTGAGGCAGCTGAGCGGGCGATTTATGACGCAATGAAGAAGAGCAAGTTTTACGATCAGTTCGTTAAGCCACGTGCTGAGCAAATGAAATCAAGTGGGGAATTGATTGAGTACAAGATTAGCCCTTTGCGTGGATTCAACGTTGATCCAAGTATCAATTCGGCAAAGCTGAATGACCCCAAAGTACTGGCTGGCTTGAGTGCAATTGCGATCCTCATTTTGTTGTTGGCGATGACTAATTATTTGAATTTGGCGACGGTGCGATCAGTGCGTCGTCAACGTGAGATCGCTATGCGTAAAGTCTTAGGGGCAAGTGCAGGTCGGGTGTTACGTCAATTTTTGAGTGAATCGATATTAGTGTGCGTCATCGCAGCTGGTTTTGGACTTTTATTCGCCTGGTTGGCCTTACCCACTTTCGCCGACATGGTGGACTTGAAGCTCGATCATATGTTCGCCCCAACTTCTGTCGGCTTATGCTTGGTGGGCGGCGTCTTGTTAGGCTTACTGTCGGGATTTTATCCAGCATGGACAGCCTTGAAAGTTTTACCGACCGCGGCATTGGCTGGTCGTGGCAATGTGGAGACTGCGAAAGGGCTGCAAATTCGTCGTGTACTAACGATATTGCAGTTCGGTACAGCGATGGGGCTTTCCGCATTAGCAATTGCTGTCGCTTGGCAGACTAAATTTCTTACACAATTGAATCCCGGATTTGATCCTCAACGCCTTGTCGTAGTTGAGGCTCCATTCGGTTTGAGAGATGCTGCTGGTCGGACGTTTTATGATGCCGTCAAGCGTATACCTGGAGTGACGGGTGTAATGGTCGCCAACGAAGGACCACGTAGCCTACACAATGCGGACGAAGTTGCATTGGAGGGAAAACCAAAAATTAGCTTGCGATGGTTGCTAGTAAATCCAGAGTACTTTCAAACTTTGGGAATGACAGCGAAAGCAGGACGCTTGTTTGATCCAGCGACCGATCACCTTGAATCTAGCCCTGGCATCGTAGTCAATGAAAGCGCAGTAAGAAAACTCGGGTTTACGAGCAATGAAGAGGCAGTTGGAAAGTTCGTCACTCAGCGTGGCACAACGCGCCCCATTATTGGTGTGGTGGCCGATATTCGTAATGCCGACGCTCGACAAATTGATCAGGCTACTTACTATACTTTTGGTGATTGGGGTTCGACGTATACCATTCGAACCGACGGCAGCAAAGAGCAGTTGCAAACTGCAATTGAAACTATGTGGAGTCGTTTCTTTCCAAATGCGATGTTGAGAATGAAAACGATGGAAGCCCAATTTGCCGAGCAAAATGCAGCGGATTTACGTGTCGCGCAGTTGTTGACCGGTGCGAGCTTGATCACGATTGCGATTGCGGCCTTTGGTATCTATGTTCTAGCTGCATATAGCGTACAGCGTCGTACCAAGGAGATCGTTTTGCGCAAGCTTTATGGTGCGAAGGCATCGGCGATTGCCAAATTATTGTCGAAAGAGTTTTTCGCGCTGATCGGCATCGGTGCCTTGTTGGGCTTACCTTTAGCGTATTGGCAGATTCAAGTATATCTCGCTGATTTCAGGGAACAAGCACCGATAGGTCTTGCTACCATAGTTGGAGCGCTGCTAGTAGGTATCATTGTCGCAGCATTGTCGACCTTGCGGCATACTATCAGTGCGGTTCGGATTACCCCGGTACAGGTCCTGCGTGACTAGAGAAATGATTTGGTTAAAGAGATCTGTACCTCCTTTCATATATAGTTAACACATAGGAATGACCTCGTGATTACTTGTTATCTTCGATATATTATTGACCCATTTAAGCTCCAAGAGTTTGAGCATTACGCTAAGCTCTGGATACCGCTTGTCAAGAAATTTGGCGGTGACCATCACGGGTACTTTTTACCGTCTGAGGGGGCGAATAATGTTGCTCTGGCAATGTTTACTTTCTCTAATTTCGCTCTCTATGAAGAGTACCGTATTAAATCGCTTCAAGACTTAGACTGCCAGGCGGCCTTTAAGTATGCGGAAGACACGCGCTGCATTATTAGCTACGAGCGCAGCTTCTTCCGCCCAATCTTCGAGGGGTGACTTCTCATTAGAGTCAGCACCGCATTGTGGCGCTGCGTAATTCGGATGGTATGATTCGAGTTACGCAGCGTTTTAGTTTTCAGGCTTTCATCTGTTTTGAGATCTGCTTTTCGGCAGCGGCATTAAGTTTGAATAGATTTTTTAGATCAATAAATGTAAGAGAAGAGTTTTATGGCGTTTCAAGAAATCGCGGACCACACTAAAAATGTGATAGCAATCGCAGCTGATAAAGAGCACGATAAATGGCATAAATTGAAAGAGATCGGACTTGAAATCGCCATTATTGTGTTTGCGGTCAGTTTGAGTATTTGGTTTCACAGCATAGGTGAGCATCGCCATGAACAACAACAGGTGCGCTCCTTTCTGCTCGGTTTGAAACGTGATTTACGTGCCGATATTAATCAGCTCTATATCATTCAAAATCAAGATAATCAGATTGAAGAGAAGCTCCGTTATTTGGCGCAAGTAAATTCGATTGGCGACGTCAAGCAAGACAATTTTGAGCTTGCTTACGCGATCATAGGTAAGAAGCTTCAGTTTAATCCACAAAATAGTCGTTACGAAGGTTTTACGTCGAGCGGCAAGCTCATCACCATAGAAAATAATGTGTTGTTAGAGCGCGTAACGAAGTTGTATCAAAGTTATCTGCCGAAGGTAAAACAAAGTGAAGTTGAATGGGTACAAAGACAAGATCGATTGCAAGAATTTCTTGAAAATGACTTTAGCGGAGACGGTGATTTTAAACACCACTTTGCCTTGATTACGAGCCGTAAGGGGCGGCATTTAACAAACCGCGCAATTGATCGCTCCGAATTGCTGGAGCGCTATCGTGAATACATCGAACTCGGTACCATGATCATCAAAGACATCGATACCAGCTATCCAAATAATGAAAAGTCGAGTTTCTTTTCGCAGGGTAAGTAGAGCAGGTGTTGTTGATCAGGCTTGGTAGCACTACAAGGTAATAATGAATTGAGCACCACCTTGGAGGCGTTGTGCGTAGCGCACGCTACCGCCATTGCCTTGAATCAGTTGCCGAACTAAAGCGAGACCAATGCCACTACCACGTTCTTTGGTTGAAAAGAAAGGCGTAAAAATCTGCGGAATGAGTTCGTCTGGAACCCCCGGGCCATTATCGCTAATTTCAATACGTAGGCGATTTCCGCGACTGAGTTTGGCGTGAATGTAAAGTTCAGGTGGGGTACGATCGATGGTCGCCTCTTCCGCATTTTTGATGAGGTTAATGAGAGCTTGTTCCAGTTGATTGGGATCGGCAACAATCGTGAGCGTCGGTGGTTCGCAGCTGATGTGAATTTTACCGCCACGTTGTTCCCACGCAGGGCTGCTTAAGGCATGTAGACGCCCAAATAGATCCTGCAATTGCAGATTTTCTGGTTTGGCAGCTGGAATATTTGAGAGGCTACGATAGCTGCTAACAAACTCCACTAAGCCGCGAGCGCGTCTGTGGATGGCATCAAGCGCAGTGTTTAGATCTTGGTAATCTAGTTCTTGCAAATTCTGTCTGCAGTCAGCGAGTAAGTCTTGTGCGGTGCGCGAGAGAGAGCTAACAGGTGTCAGTGAATTCATGATTTCATGTGTCAGTACATGAATCAATTTTAGCCACGCATTCTGTGCTTCTAGTTGAAGCTCGCTTTCCACTGGCATCAATGCCACCATGGTTTGCTGTTCACCTTGTAGAAAGATGTCACTTGCTGCCACCAGCGCACGTTCAAGACCTTGCTCCGTTTCGAATAAGATCATATTACGCTTGCCTGAAGTTTGTGCGCGTAATTGTTCATATAATTGCACTAGATTGCTGCTCCTACCAGGGGCGCTCAAACGACGGGCGTTGCCATTGGCTGGGTGCACGGCACGATCTTGCTGGTTGACGATAAAGAGTGCAATTGGTGCGTGTTCTAAACGACTTTCTAATTCGAGAAATTGATGTTGTAGCTGATGGGTAGAATTGAGGCTTGTGGGCATAGTTTCCGCGACCACCACAGTCTTGCGAGCCATGAGTTGCTGTAAGGAGTAAATAAAGATCGAAACGCCCACTAGCAAGAGTAGTCCGCCTGCGACTATCAGGCGCTTGATTTCGGTATATTGTCCTGCCCAAGCGATCGCGGCCAAGTTGCTACCGACCAGGCAAAGCAATAGCGCAAGGCCGAAAGGTAGAAAGGTGACGATATTTTTTGTCGTTGCGTTCGAATCAGAGGCCATATTTTTCTAGTTTTCTGTAGAGCGCAGCGCGACTAAGTCCGAGCAGTTTTGCTGCCTGACTAATGTTTCCATTTGCCTGCGCGATCGCATTTTGTATCGTGTCTTTTTCTAATTCACTGAGTTTGAATTGGTCCACACCGTTATTTGGATTGATGGCGGCAGAATTTACCGGAGCTGCTTGTTGTTCAGCTTGTTTTTCGGTCGATTGTGTAGTTGGTGTAGTTGATTCCTGTAGTCTACTTTCGGAATTAGAACTGGTGAGCAGTTCTGAGGCGGTACTAGCTAGCCCAAAATCGTGGAACTGATAACTTACTCCTTGTGCCAAGATCACGGCACGTTCACAAGCATGTTTCAACGAACGAATATTGCCTGGCCAAGAAAAGCCTTGGAGTTGCTTGAGTGCTTGTACGTCTATCGTTTTTGCTGGGCGTTGGTATTGGGTTTCATAGTGCTGTATATAATGCTGGAGCAATTCCGGAACATCTTCCGCGTGTTCTCGTAGTGCAGGGACACGTAGTACGATGGTATTTAAACGGAATAATAGATCGGTACGAAACACATTGGGATTAAATAAATTTACTTCGCTGAGATTGGTCGCACTGACGATGCGAACATCAATTTTTTCAGGTTTGTCAGCGCCAACTGGCGTTACCTCACGGCGTTCGAGTGCAGTCAATAATTTCGCTTGACCACCCATGGCAAGATTGCCGATTTCGTCAAGAAACAAGACGCCGGCTTTGGCGGCTTGAAAGCGACCTTGCCTATCACTACGTGCATCCGTGAAGGCCCCTTTGCGATGCCCAAACATCTCACTCTCAAAGGTCGTCTCTGGAATAGTTCCCATGTCGACAGCGAGAAAATTTTCATTTTTGCGTGCAGAACAGGCGTGAATAGCTCGCGCTACCAATTCTTTCCCGACCCCATTTTCGCCGAGAATCATTACATTGGCTTCGGTTGGTGCCACATGGCTAATCATGGCGCGCAATTCGGACATCGCTCGAGATTTTCCCATCAACATCGATAATGCGTCTGACCCTTGCTTAACGAGGTGAGTGCGACGCGCCAATGCAGCCTCGACGGTACTCAATAGACGCTGATTGTCCCAAGGCTTGGTGATGAAATCACTGGCTCCCCGTTTCAAGGCCTCGACTGCCAAAGGTACATCAGCGTACGCGGTAATGGCGATCACAGTCGGTGCAGGGTTTTGTTGCCGCAGCAGATCCAACATTGCTAGACCTTCACCGCCATCTGTGCGCCCAGCAGTGAAATTGAAATCGAGCAGTACCAAATCAGGGAGGCTTTCTTTGAGGGCAGTTGCTACCTTGTGGGGCTGATTAATTACAGTGATCTCACTATAACGACGGCGTAGTAACATCTGTGCTGCAATAGCAACATCAGGATCATCGTCAATGATCAGGATTTTAGCGGTGTGAAGCATAAACTGGAGATGGGCGAGGGAATAATATTCTTTTAACAGCCGCTCATTCTAGCCGTGTAATAAGGGTGTCGCAAGCAGTGATCCAAATCCTTCAACATTCCCACACAGGTACTGAATATCAGCGATCTGTACTAGGTATATTCTGCATTTTGATCACATGCATCAACGCGCCGTACATCATACGCTGACCACTATCTCTCAGCGGCCATCATCTTTTGCAAAAGTCCTGATTTACGGCCAGCAATCACGGCTTGATCAATTTTGTGCAGCAGGCTTTGATCGAGATTTTTATGTAAGGCGATATGCACACTGGTGGTCGCGACTGGTTTGTTGAGTACGCAGAAATTTCCTTCGAGCTGATCGCTGGAATGATCTTTTGGAGAGTATAAACGGTTTAATTCACGTGATAACTTGACTGGATTGCTATTCGATTTGAAAAATATTAAGGCATCCATGCGCTTATTGTAGAGTTTGGTAAAACGCCCTTGGGTTTGTCCAGTGTCATCTTCTATTTTGAATAGTTTGTTGGCTTGCGCATCAAACTCTTCTCCAGCACTCGCGCCACGTACCACTCCGATTTTTTTACCTTTAAGGTCGCTTAAAGTATTAAATGGAAATTGACTGTCGCAACGCGTCACGAGCCATACGCTATCGTCGTAAAGCGACTCGGAAAAGCTCAAATGTTTGAGACGTTCAGTGGTCTTAGAAATGCCGAAAATCATGCCTTGACCAGCGAAGGCTTTATCGAGCGCGCGCTTCCAGGGTTGGCGTTGTAAATCGAAACGTATTGGTAATTGTGATTCTAGAAAATTGATGACGGCGCGCGTTTCTTTGGGTAAGGGTTCTAATTTTAAGTCTCCCGTCACCTCTTCACTAATCATCAAAGGCACAACAATCGATTTTTCTTCTACTCGATTCGCTTGATTCATACC
>CALKVB010000572.1 GCA_937996605.1 uncultured Oxalobacteraceae bacterium
TCCCGGTAAAGAACAGACCTTTACTGGTATTCTCCATGATGCAGCTACCCGTGCCGAAAATTTAAGGATACAACAAGAGCAACTTTTTTTTTCTGCGGTGCCAGACCTTGCTAAATTCAAGGGCCTATGCGCAGAATTGAAGTCTTCAGGACTCGACACTTTTTCGTCCCCCTCGGTCAAAGCGGTGGGGGCGTTCGTACTGTGCGATGGCCGCGATGAACCAAACTGTGTCGAAGCGTCGCTGTGTTCATGGTGTCCGGAAATGATCGGGAACCGCATGATATCTGTGCGATATGGAAGTGCTCCAGACGCAAAAGAGCAGATTGGACCCGAATTCTGTTACCGAGTGCCGCCTTGCTCGACACGATGCCAGCAGTTCGTTGTGGGCCACCGTCTCCTGCAAGAGTTGCAACTTTGGCATGCCGATTCGGTGGAAACGCCATCACCTACGCTTAAAGACCCATTACATGGTGCCCAGCCTCTCGCTTAAACCATCAAACTTGTCATGGCAAGCACGTTGTTGTCGTTTGACTCTTTGGTAATTTTTTCTCTCTGCATTGCAAATTGGTTCAAGCAAGGTTGTGGGATCGTAACCGTAAATACTCGACTTTAATGCCGCGTGCGTTTCGACTGTAACATCATTGAAACTACGCTCGTGCAATTCGCAAAGATTGTGGCCCTTTTCGTAGTTTGGATCTATTCATCGCAGCCTTGCAAGCGTTGGAAGATATCCATGGCGTACAAAGAATGGGAGTTGCTGCGACTTTCGACAATCGATCCTTCAAGCCCATCGCACGCTCAAGGACATGTTTGCACGGAAGATGATGCTGTGAACTGGGCTTGAAGCTTTCTTTGAAACACTGGACCCAATTTATTCATCTTTCCGGCTTGCTTCTGAAATTCTTGCAAGTCTGAGGTTTGATCTCGAATGTTTCCCAGACATGAAAAGGATCCTTGGGTTACTGCGCCATTATGATAATGGGTGTCGTACACATACTGGTCCAACTCAACAATAACATACATGATTTGGCCATCGATTTGAATAAATGTTTGGAGTGTTTTGGAAACGCCTGATTTTTGAGGTTCCGTACGGAACGAAACGATTTCAGGGTGACAATACGGACATTCTGAATCATCAAAAGAATCATCCAAACACATGAGAGTTTATTGATCACTGCCAATAAATGGTGTCGTGCTTGGGTTGGCGTGGATCTGTTATGTCTAACACACGAAAAGAAATCTTGCGTAAGTTACGTCGAAGATCCAAAAGGTGAATGTGGTCGCTGGCTTCGACGAACATGCTGCGAAAGAGATAATCCTTGTCTTGGTGCTTTTTCAAACAACGAGCTTTGCCTTTCTCCAATACCACGCGAAATTTTTCTTCTGGTAAATTCGTGAACCAGAATTCGGCCTCAGTGTCGCTGATTCGTTTAGAGCCGTAACCCCACGCGAAGGTTAAATCTAATTCATTCAACGGACTACGATCATGTTGGATGCCTTGTGCTCGTCGTTTGGGTTGGTAATCTGCTCCTTGGTCTAGGATCAAACTATAGCCAATGACGGGTGGGTCGCAAAGTTTGCCCTCACGAATCAAGGCTTCGTACACTACAATGTTTTTGTTCTTGGACTTTTCTGCCACCAGAAATACGGTGGGTTGTCGTTGAGACACGGCCAAGGCGATGTTGGCCGAATGAGGAGGTGCGGGTCGGTCCGAGAATGAATTGGCATTTTCGGCAGACATGGTTTCAACCCGAGTTTATTTGTACTATGATCACCTTTCGGCATGCGTACTTCTTCATGGAATCAGAACGCGAGGAAAGGTTTCCACATACCACGTGCTTTGACTCCGTTGGCTTGCATTGACCAAAAATGAACGAGGAAACCAAGGGACCGGTGAGATCAGATAACGGTTTATCACGAATACAAAGCACATGGGTGAATGGGAAGTTTCAAAAACTCTCCTCCCTGAAGCTTTTCTCTCAAGTTCGGTTAAATTCCCAGCCTCCCTTTATCGCAACGGTGGAAGTTGGTCAGTGTTCGGACAAAACGGAGAAACGCGCCTCAGAACTTCACGTTTACAGCGAAGGGTTGCGTCGAACGTGCGGACAAATCTTTTCTTCGTCTGCTCAGAACAATAAACGTTCTGCGAAAGTAGACGTGGAATTAAAGGTACTGCAAAGTTTAGGCATCGACTGCCGAGAAGCATTTCGTGTACAACCAATCCGTCCGATCGATTCTACTCCTTTGGCCGAAATCAACAAGCTTGTATCTCAGATGAAAGGGACATTTTCATTTACTGATAAATCCGGTGATTATTCTGGATACCGTGGCACACTCAAGCTCAAAGATGTGTTGTATGAGGCCGATTATGCGTATCATCCTGACAAGCGCTACTGCAAACACAAATTGGCGTTACTTTTACTGCGGCAGGCTGCTTCAAACGGATGCGAAGAAGCCATGAAATCTTTGGCCATTCTGGAGAAAGAGAACACTTTATGTTATGGAATGCCTTTCTCCTTGCGTAACGTAAATTTGGAGTCCGAGGAAGTGGAGTTCAAGGGAGGTTCTGGTAGACTACAACCGATGACGGACTCTGGTGCTCAAAATCTCGGAAAGAAACTGAGCAAAACGGTTGTAGCATTTCTCGCTGCGAAGGGTGGAAACATGTACATCGGAGTGTTTGAGCAGTACCCACATGTGGTCCATGGCGTATTTATTCCAAGCGCTGGCACAGATGCATGGAGCAAAAAGTTTCGGCAGACCATAAGCACAGAAGTGATACCAGACCCTTCACGGTATCTATCGATCGAATTTATTCCGGTTCGGGTGATGGATTCGTATGTGGCAAAGCCTCCTCGACCAAGTCTTCTTGACCCTTACACCGAGTATCTCGAAGTCGAACTAGAGAAGTTGTCTCAATTTCTGCCCAAGTATCCGACGATGGCGCAGATTTCGGGTCGAGACGTTTATGTTGTTGAAATCTCTGTTCAGCCAGATAAGACCAAAACTTACACTTGTCGAAGCTCAGAGTACAGAAGAGTTGGAACAGAAACAGTCCGTGTTTCTCCGGTAACCAGTGACGATACTAAACTTGCTTGATGATTTTAGAAAACCTAACGTTTTTCGACCAAAACACATTCGTGTTTTTACAAAATAAAACGGGATGAATCATCCGACCGATCTGCAGAAGGTGATACGGCAATCCCGGCGCCTAGAGAAAAAGTACGAGGGAAAGTTCAATCAAAAGGAAAGGGAAGCCATTCAGGCGTATCGAGGACCTGACTATTTACCCATCAACAAATTACTGCGCGAAGATCGAATATTCGCGCACGCACTCTCCGTCACGGGAGACTTACGGGAGTTCTTTGAAGCCAGGAAACAGTTTTTGCTGGAAACCATCGAACAATTGGACGATGCCACGCAAAAGGTGCCCCATGGGGTATCCACATTGTTTCGGGGCGTGAATTTTGGGGACGATGAGCCATTGTTTCATTGGAAACGAAACCAGGAAGTGATCTTCCCCGAGTTGCTGTCTACTACGTTCAATCCAGACACAGCCTATGTCTTTTCGGGGTGCGGCAGTGTATCGAAAAACGCCGTTCATGGATGCTTTATCATATTTGAACATGCGGAGAGGCAGCCAGGGCTTTTCGTTCCGCCATATTTCAAAGATGCCAATGTCTTTTCTCGTGAGTTTGAAATTCTGTTGGCTCGTAATACTTGTTGGAAGGTGAAACAAATTCGTCGCGTCAAGTTACCCGTCAGCACCCATTGTCCACCAGACGCGATTGGGGCCAAGATTCCCGTATATGTGCTGGAAGCTTTACCGTACCAAAAACCACCTCGCTTGCCCTGGAGTAAGCAAATCAATTTTTATCTAGGCCCAGATCTTACCTTCCCATTGAAGTGAACAAAGAAAACAGAACCATGTCGTGGCCATGGGGCATTGCCCATGAACCATTGTTAGAACGGCTGGAAACGTGCAAGACATTGGCAGCATTGGCGGACGTACTAAAGTCTTGGGACAAACCACGGCCACAGGGCTCATTGTTGTTGGATGTATTGCAAACTATGGTCGAAGTCGATTCATGTCCAACGTCGTCGTTCTTTTACGGCGAAGAAACGCCTCTGCATCGGGCCATGGGCAAACATCCATTGAACTTATTGTGTCTGCGTTTCATCTTGCATCGTCTGATCGAACTACGATCCGAAGCAGACTGTTTTCGCTGTCTATTTACAGCGCTGCAAACCCAGCAAAATGAGGACGTGATTCAGTATTTGGAATCTCGCTGTCAGCGCTCGCACGCCGATCGGTTGATGCAATACTATCATTTGCCGGGGGTGTATCATTTCCTTCAACAACGAGGGTACGGTGTGGATTATCATGTATTGGATCATCCCCAGTGTTCGTTGGATATGGTGGACTGGATGCATGAACGAGGCGAAATTCCACACGAACTGTTGCAATACGATCAAACATGTCGGATGAACGACGATGTGGTGATTCGATTGTTTGAATTGGGCTATCCTTATCAAGGATTTTTACGTCAGGTGGTTGATTTTTCGCGCTTGGATTTGGTACAAACTCTGTTGAGTCGGTTTCAGTTTGAAGCTCGTGATTTGCAGCATGCCTTGAACACAGCATGCGAAAAAAGATTCAATGGAATGGCTCAGTTGCTGGTATCGCGGGTGGAAGAAGATTTCTTGCCTACGATCACATTGGCAAGCATGGCAGCACGCTGCGACGATCGATTGTTATGGAAAGCGCTGGATGGGAAATGCCGTATTCCTCAATATGCTTTACAGACTGCTTTGCGCATCGCCATTCAGAGCGACTGTCACGAATTCATTCGAATGCTCCTGATGGAGACCGATGTGGATGTCCAACCCGAGGATGTTTGTCGATTTGTGAAACGTTTGGAGAAGCAAGGCCAAATGCCGGACCTGCTGTTTCAATTGAATCAAAGAGCTTTACCGATGGAAGAATCAGAATCGAGTGATTCGGATTGAATTTGTTCAAAGACGGTAGTCTTTTTCTAAAAACACGAATGTGTTTTGGTCGAAAAACGTCCAAATTTGCTCATGTAATGTATTCTTCCAAACGACATGAACGAAGTCCAGCACGCGACGACATCTTCTTTCTTCAAAGGAGTGGTGCAAGAGGTGATGCACAAGGCCGGAAGCATGATGGCTCCGACCAAGTTATCGCTGCTCCAGAAAACATGGGAAAAGCATATGCAAATCTTGTGGAACCAGCCTTCGGTCATCGGTTCTGTCCACGTCGCACCAAGCCTGGAAGATGAAGTCTCTGCGGTTCTTATCGAGGAAAACCTCTTTGAGGACAAACTTGAGGGACCGTTAACCGAAAAGGACACCATGCCGCGACCCCAATGGCCCCAAGACGATATGGTGATCTACTGCGAATACGAATCGGTGCAACACAAGAAGAGTTCTACCAAGTGGATCGTGAAGTTGGAAAATGGTTACATGCCCATTTGCATCGGCAAGCGATTCATCGAAGTGTTTCGACGTGCTCATTGCGAATTTGACTCGGCACTGCCCATGTCATGATCAAAATACAAGTTCGAAAATTCGTACCGTTTGAAACCAAAACATGGATGAACCCGTGTTGCAGCAGTTAAAGCATGCCAGCGAGGCGTTACGGTAGGATGACGTCTTCGAGTCTGAAGGTGTGCACTAAAGTTCTTGGGTATGTAGATCGAGGGGCAACGACCCTTTACCCGACGTTTTAGAGGCGTTGAAGCAGTTGCCAGTCCGCTCCTCTGAAGTCAATACCGACGAAAAACAGGATCAGGAAAACCAATTTCCCTTGTTCCCTGTGCTACCGGAAGCGCCGAAACCATTGAAGACAAAAGTGCGTAGGGACAACCGTCCTTGGACATGGGAGGAAACGTGGGCCTTGATCGAAGGGGTACGGCAAGTGTATCGCCCTGATCAAACGCGTATGAAATGGGCCAAAGTGCGACAACAGCAACCTTTATTGCGATCCCGTACACGTGTGGATCTGAAAGACAAGTGGCGGAATCTGGAAAAGTTTGGGTTTGTGCCCAAGATGCCAAAGGGCTAACACTCGGAACAAACACGATGGAGCATGCATTGCGCACCCAAGAGGTGAAAAGTATCGAGGACTTTCCTGTTGATACCATTCGGTACGCGATGCTAACCGCTGAAGAGCAAGATGAACTTTCCATGCCGGAACTCCACCAAAGCCACCAGGGCTCGGAGCGAAAACAGTTTGGGATGAAGTTTCGAATGCTGGGCAAATCAAGTTTGCGGGTGGTTGAATGTTGTTACGAACAAGAATGAATAAACATGGAAGCCGGTGCCATTGCTGGAATTGTTGTGGCCGTAGTGGTGGTATGCTTGCTGATCGGATACTTTTGGGTCTTTCGAAAGAGTGCTTTGAACACGTCCAGCCCCACTATGGACGAAGAGGATCTTTGGAAACCCAGAGCCATAAGCCCTTCTCGCCAAGCGTATTTTCAAAGGCATACAGATGAAGCCGTGAACCAGATCAGGGCAGAGTATGGTGACGATTATGTGCAGAAAGAATTGTAGCAGTTGATTCACCATTCTTGAAACCGTACATTTGCTTTGCTGGTAAATGAAGTTGATAATGAACAACACCATCATGTTTCTCGTCCAACGTCTTCACGCCGATACCAAGGTGCCAACCAAAGCCCATTCCAGTGATGCGGCATACGACTTGTTTGCCTATCTGGAAGGGGGCATTCCCTTGATGCTGAAGCCAGGCGAACGTACGGCCATCCCCACGGGTTTCAAAATGGCCATGCATCCTCAGACCTTTGGATTGATCTTGCCTCGCTCGGGATTGGCATTGAAGAAAGGGCTCGATGTTTTAGCCGGCGTGATCGACAGTGGATATCGAGACGAAGTCAAGGTCATTCTTATCAATCACGGCCAAGAACCCATCGAGATTCACCATGGAATGAAGATGGCTCAAATGGCGCATCTACCGCTCATTGTGGACGGAGTCACGGTGGTGGAGAATCTCGCAGACAGCGATCGCGGTCTCGGTGGCTTTGGATCAACGGGTTTGCAATGAGTGGTGTGGTGATTGGAACGTGGGTTTCAATCCAATGTTTCGTTTTGGTTTCAGTCAAAGGGGTCATAAATAAAATGAGTCGAACCGGGAAAATGGAAACGTTGCGTAATATCAAGACCAGATCGTGGGGTGCTGTCATGGCCCCTGCGGCATGGCAATTGCCAGAGGAAATAGACGCCAACCAGTTTGCCGTGTTTGAGAAACGACATAGTATTCGTAAACTCAAGGATATGGCAGAACGAATGGGTCTGGATACGCATTTGTCGAAGCGAAACCTGGCTTTGACAGTGTTTACGGGCACCAATGTGTTTTTCAAGAGCGAGATTGGCAACTATTCTCGCGAGACACTGCTCCATTTCATTCGTTCCTTTCAGATCCTAGAGTTGAAACCCTCGGTGGAAGAATCACTGACCAATGAGCACATGCGCAAGTTGCTGTTGTCGGTGTACGAAGGTGGTAGTCATACGGACATGGTGGGTCATATGGATGACTTGTTGTTGCTGTACGATCAAATGATGATGATGGAGCAAAAGTTCTGTTCGCATTACTTTCAAGAAATTTTGCGATCCGAAGTGGCATCGGAAAAGATGTCTATGGTCGACTACATTGCTCAGCGTTTGGATGACGCGACCGAACGCTTTGATCGTTGGATGACATCGTCGGAAAAGGACCGAAGGGTGTTGTATCAAGACTTTTTGCTACACAAGGAGCGAGTGCGCGGTATGATTCAAGAGTTTGGCTCGTTGATTCACGAGTATTGCGCCAAATCGACCGATGTATGCGCAGATGGAAACTTACCTAAAGCCTTGAAAGAATGGTATGAAACGTCTCCAAACACGCGATTGATTGCCTGCAACGTGACGGTTCGCGGGAAATTGGTTGATTTCCGAAAGGGGGATCGGTTGATGAATGGACGTTACAAAGTGAGCAAGGTGGTGGAAGGAATGCATCAACACCATCCGGTTCGTTGGGTGGGATTGGTTCGGCTGGCCAAAAACTTGTTGCAAGAGGAAGACGAGGAGAAAGAGGATAAAGACAAAAAAGACAAAAAGGAACCACAAAAGAACGATCCTTGGTATAAGATTCTTTTGCATGCCATTTGGAGCCAAAAGACACAGATTCTGATGCACTTGCTGAACTCCAGAGTGGGTGTGGCCAATGCTATTAAAGTAACTGAGAAGGGACCAATTTACGGTCCTGAAAACTTGTCAGAAAAGGAAAGGCGTCGACGGTACGGAAAAACTCCGATTCAACTTACCAGCAATGATCCCTTTGCAGTTGAAACGGAACCTCCTCCTCCTGGTCCCGTGTTTGGTCCTGAAAACTTGTCAGAAAAGGAAAGGCGTCGACGGTACGGAATAACTCCAATTCAACTCACCAGCAATGATCCCTTTGCAGTTGAAACGGAACCTACTCCTCCTGGTCCCGTGTTTGGTCCTGAAAACTTGTCGAAAGAAGAACGGCGTCGACGTTATCCCAAACTGTTTCCTCCCATTACGTCTAATGTTCAAACCAGTAATGACCCTTTTGCTGTGGAGAACAAAAAAGACCCGGAGCCGCCTCCGCCAGACGACACCAGACCGATCTTTGGACCTGAAAACTTGTCACCAAAGGAAAGGATTTTGTTTGAGTTGAAGCGAAGGCTGCGTCCACCCTATGCGGAAGCCGGACTCAGCCTGTTCGAGGCGGCAATGGCAAAGCTGAAGGAGGATATGGTGAACATAGCAGGTGAAATTCCCGAAGCAACCCAGAGACTCATCAATTTGTATAAGGAACTGCTGAAATCGTCTCAGCAAGGGTCCCAGGTTCCTCCTTTCGTGTATTTTTATCGATTGGCACTGGAAAGGATCTATCAAATGGATCCAAGCGTGGAAAATGGATTCACTGAATTTCATCAACGGGACGCAGCGAACATGGCAGTGTATATTGCTCTCAAACTTCAAAGTCTGATGGGACGTGAAACATCAATAACTGGAAATCAGTACAACGCAACTGCAGGTGCATCTGACTTTCAAAGAACACCTTTTCACGACATGAACAAACTGAATCCCAGATTGATTCCGAACGCATTGGCGATTATATTTGGCAAACAAAAGGACACATATCTGTTTAGTCAAGAGCTAGACGCGAGTGATAAAACATTGTATCAAGGAAAACCTCCCATAAGTCGAACAAGTCGTGTGGTGGAGGCCGAAGCTTTCTTATCAGAGGACGCCAGAAAGGTATGGGAAGAAATGAAGAAGGGTAACGTTTCACTAACAGAAGACATCAAGGAAGACATCTATAAGTTTCACTTGGGAACTTCACCAAGCAATTCGATCATGTGGAAATATGGCACTTCAGTTGCAGAGACCAGTGATGTCGCAAATGATTTAAGATCAAATATTCTTCGTGACGTGCGTCATGTCGTTCGATTATCTCCCGATCCATGGCAAAAGACAGAGTCATGGTGGACAACTGTCTCCAACTTTATCAATCTAGGATTGTGGTATGGATCCTCGTCTTCAACAATTCCTTCTACTGATTCGACGGATTCGTGGACATTCCCGTGGACCTTTTCACCGATTGCGGTTGGGAAAAAATGATCAGCGCCGCGGGTAATATGATCTCGTACCCTTTTCTAGCCGAGGTATCTGGGAAGCCGCTTCTAATCTCACTTTCGTCTCTGCTTGCTCTCTTTCGCTTTCCTGTTTGATTCTTGTCCTTTTCGCTTCCGCCTCGATGTGTGTTCTGGCTTCTGCGTTGTCCCTGATTCGCTTTCTAGATTGGCTGTTTGGATCTTTGGCTTCCCGCACCCTTTCTACCAGAAAATCTCTCAAGGCGTTGAGGTCGGCGATGGTTTGCGGGTCCGAATCGGCGCTGCTGTGCTTTAGCCATAGCTGAAGTTGAGATAAATCTTGCAAACCTAATTTTTCAGCCCATCGTTTTCCTTCCGCTATTGTACCCCTTAGAACTTCAGAAGAGGATGCCACATTTACATGTTTTGCATCGGACACGGTTGATCTTTCAGAAGAGGATGTCGCATTTGCATTTTTGAACTCGGACATGTTCGTTTGCTGTTCCGGTGTTCCTCCGATTGCAGTGCCAGTTGATCTTGCTGTTGAGTAAAAGAAATTGATCATTTGCTGTTCTTTAGCACTGACCGTGGAGATATCTTTCCAAAACGTTAATTTCGATCGTTTTCCTCGCCATGCCATAGGTTCTGAAAATGTTCTTAAATCCCTTCTCAGATAATTCAACCGTTCGTCATCTGGAAGCGTATTCGAAACACATCGACAAAGCGTTGAAAAGATCATGGCGTCCTTAAAGTATCGCCATAGTTGACGCCGATTTCTTCCGGCTTCTTCGAGGATGTTTTTACACATTTGCGGAAGAGGAGTTTGATCGTTAATCGCATTTCTAAAATAGGGATTCAAATGGATGACCTGAAACTCCGAAATGGGTGGAAGATCGTCAGCCATTTGTGCTATCTCGCGCATATATAATTTAAACTCATCATTGAATCTCGTAGATACTCGAAGAAAGGCCTGTTTTTCTTCTTTCTTCAATTTCTGATACTCGGATCCACTTTGCCAACCGAAGTAGGCGATTCCTCCAGCACAAAATCCAGCGACTCCCCATAACCCCGCAGTTACCATGGACATAAGGGATGTGGTAGTTGACATAGTTGCCGCTCCTAACGCTGACGCTCCTTCCATTTCAAAGAGAGCTGCGGTCACAGCAGTCTGGTTGAGTGAAGAAATATATGAACCAGCGGCTGCCAACGTTCCACCTGCGAAGGATGACAGAAGGACAGCTTTACGACTGACATTATCTGCGGCTCGATTCAACGCTGTGACGCATTTCCAGTTATTGAATTCCATTCGACGATCACTTGGGCCTTCATTCACAGCCAAATCATATACGTTTTGAATGTTATATCGAATCAAGAACGGATCATTTCCTTGAAGTTCATGAATGAATAAGAATTCAGGCGCATTCGTTTCTCCATCTTTTACTTGCGTAACAAAATGATGGTATTCTATCAATTGTGCCTTCAACTGGGCCGATCGAGTCACAGTCGTGTCTATCGTAGGTCCAAACATGGTGTTTCTTTGAATTTCAACAATTTATTTTTTCCTAACTGGTCAAAAAAAGACATGAACTGTGCATGGATGATACACCCATCTCCGAGTTCTTCGGCGTATACTACAGATGACTTGGAGGAGTGGGGTGCTTTTTACGAACAACATCGATGCCCTAACATGTGTGAACGCACCGATACTGGCTTATGCGAGCAACACATGAAGTATTGGCCGACAAACCAACCACCCAAACTCATGCGCATGTTTCAATCATTGATTTCCGACGGTACAGATTCCGGGGAAAACCTTAAGATATTTCTACAAAACTTTGTGCCTCACTGTACTGGAGATGACTGTACAAACTTGTTCCAGTCGTGTATCCTGTTGATGTTTTCTCCGGCAGGTCTGTATACCATTCGTCCTAGCGCTTTTGCCATGATGATGGCCACCGTCCTTTATCTATACATGCAAGAAGAAGCCAATCCAGGGGAACCGATTACCCAAGAAAATGCATTTAAGGATCTAGCCGATGATTTCAACTATGATGCCCTCGTGGATGTCGTCACTGCCGCACTGGAAAGGATTCAACTCACATTTTCCAGCGACACAGAAACGGATCGGATGGAACGGATGGCGTTGTATCAAATGTTTCGCTTTCGATGGAGTGACGCGTTCTCTGTTCCCAAATCCATTCCAAAGTTTGCACATGATTGGCAAAAAAGTTGGATGTTACAACTTCAATATCCACCGGTGATGCGTTTCGAGGATGAATTCAAGTATGTCTTTACCAAGCTTTCCATACACATGATGATCTATTCGGAACGTGATCAACACCTGAATCCGTCCAAGCTACGTGAAATATATTTTCAAGTGCAAAACGATGTGGAATTCAAACATTTCATGAAAGTAGATGCGCTGGCACCCATGGAAACTCTGGATACCTTTCGATCTCAGACTCCCATGATCGAGCGTCTTGAAGATATGGAAACAGACCAAGTACAGAGTACAAACACAGCCGATTCCGCGATTAACCTGATGAACATTTCTGCCGCCCGGGCCTATGCCAGCAGAAAGCAAAAAGAAAATCCATCCACAGGGTGCCACGTAATGTGATGGCAAACGTTCAATAAATGGATCACTTCAATGTGTCAATGGATGACCCCTTGCTGAAAGAGTTTTTTCACCGTGTCGAACACCCCACCACAGAAATCATTCCCAAACCCATTCCTTTGCATCTCACCTTGATTCGCAATCGAGTCTCCACGGCGCGTCTCGAAAAGGAAAGTCTGGAAAAATACGGGATACCCATTCAGGTCGACTCTTCGCTGCGATCCTTTCGAGATCTGAACAACCCGTTTCTGTCCCAGTTTTACGATCATCACATCAAGGAACTATACGATGCAAGAAACTTCATCTTCCACAAGCTGTACCCACAACATTCGCAACCTCCTTCCATTCAAGATCCCAGTGGGACTCTCTTCTTGGAACACCTAGCGGCTTCCTCTGGAAGTCGAGAAGGTTTGTTTTCCACGGTGTGGTCCGCCGCCGCATCTGTTGCCGAATTTCCCACCATTCTTCGCATCTTCTTCTTTCTTCGGGTGAACCGAAGATTCGGCTACGTATATCGAGAAGATCACGGCTACACCTTGTTGGAAATGACAAAATCCCCCGAAGACAATCGTCACATTTACATCACTCCGCCCAGAAACTTGCCACCTCACCCCAAACCTCAATCCGTCATCGAATACAGTATGCCTGCCAATGTACGTAGCCCATTCCAGGAAATCTCCGGTCTTCCTATCATTCAAGCCCAACCCGATGGCACATGCTATTTGGCCAAATTACCTTCGCAACACACCACATGGAAACGGCTGAGCACTGGCGCCTCCAAAGACGACAAACGCACCGCACTGGCCGACACCACCAAAGACGTGTCGCTCATGTTGAAACTTTCCACCGAATCCAACGAAACCGCGATTCTATTGGTCGCAGTGCTGCTGGATTGTGCCAAAATCGTTGGATTAGGCCAAAAGGAAGCGTTAGAAGCAATGAGCTCCAGCATTTCCATTCAAGTGGTCCAGCCGTTAGCCGAGAAAATCTTCAAGACGGCCGATGCTTCACATGCCACCCAACTCGAATGGGAAAAACCCTTTCCAATCCAAATGAAACACATTCCCTGGATTCGTATTGACGAGTATGTGGGCGGCATTCACAATCCATACTCACTGTTTTGCTTGATGCAAGAGTTCAAAGCTCAATAAAAGGACGCAATGTTTTGTTCCACATTTTACGTACATTCATGGTCCAAACGAGAATGGGGTCCCACTTGTACATTCATTCAGCACGCGATTGCTTCCAAGTCTTTGGCGCCACGACACTTGTCGGCCGACGTGTGGCTGCAAAGACTGGCATCTGCTCCAGCAAGTCAAGTATGTCTGTTTTCGCTGTATGCCGCACAACATGATCCCGCCAAGGTGATTCGAGTGTTTTTCTTTGCTCGAGTCAATGACCGATGTGCCGTCGTATTTCAAAAGCACAAGATTTGCTTGCCGGAAAACTTGCATGAACAGGCAATGATTTCGTGGAAGCATGTATCAGCCAATGCAACTGCAGAGTCGAAGCGAAACGCCTTGAGAGACACGATGCTGGATATTCACACCTTGCATCTATTGAGAGGATCTGATTCACGGAGAGAGCACTGGTACGTACTGGCGGAAGCGTCCAAGCTGGCGGGTCTTGGTCGCGAGGAAACGATGGAGGGTATGTACACCACTGCCGATGATGTGGAGGCCATGCAAAGAGTGGTGAGTCAGGTGTTTGGCCGAGACGAAGTGTCGGTGGATGCGAAAACCCAATGGGAAGAGTCGTTTGAAAATGCTGTAGCATTGACCCCATGGGTTCGACTGAATGAATGTGTCAATGGCGTTCAACCATGCCATGCTCCATTGGCTTTGCAGAGAATGCTGACCGATTACTTGGCGCTTCATCAGCCAGAGAAACTGCAAGACTTTTTGGGAACGCGAAATCAGTGGAAGCATTTGGATTCGGTCAGTGCTGTGATTCAATCGGTGCGACACATGCTTGAATCCCAATGTTCGCCCAAGGCAGTGTTGGTGTTTACCAATTCTACCTCATTTGTTGGAAAGACTCCTTTGCAACAAGCAGTGGAAGTCGTCATGCGGGACTTGATCGTAGCTCCTGCTTCCTTGCTTCGCATGAAAGAGCGGCTGTCGTCCATGTACCAATCGCTGCAGCCCTTACCCATTGCATTTTTGTATCGATTAGCATTGTCATCCTTGTATGTCTCCAATCACCCGAATCCTTATTCATCTCTTCATGCACAACTGGCGGAATGCATGGCAAATGCTGCTAATTCGCTATTGCGAGCGCTGTTAGGTTTACCCAAAGAGTCGGATGTACAACTGGAGACAAGGGATTCCAAACGTTTTTGGAGTCAACTTCACACACTCGATCTGTGTATTGATCTCTATCAATTACATTTGGGATTTGAGCCCATGTTGAGTGTACTTTGGAATCCAACGTTTTTACATATTGGGCACACAGAGCTGCTTCAGCAAGCAAAGGATGCTAGGGATCGATTACAACGATTCCATCACGGTTGATTCGGGTCTGGCTGGCACTCCACATACAACTTGGACAAGTCGGTTGTAACATCCATGGCGCTTACTTCCTCTTCCGGGTTGTGCTTGCGCCTCTTGGGAGAAAATGTGTACAGGTGAGCAGGGATTGTTTCGCAGTGCTGAGTATGAGTCCGTTTGGGGCTGGTCGAGGGATTGGGTTCGGGTTCGGTGGAAACTTGCATGCATGCGGCCGAGGCCAATGTCATGAGCGGATTGGAGTCACCGGGCCAGTCACCGGTGAAAGGAGGAGTATGGTACGTGTCGTAAAGGGGAGGGTCAACCATGGAATCGTAGCCACCGTTGGCAGGCTCCTTCTGATCCTCTGCTGTTTCGGGGGAAGCAAAGTCTTCCAAGGTCAGAGGTCGATACTGACACTCTTCCACCGACTGATTGGGCAAATCAGTATCCATTGGCTTTTCGGCATTCACCGGCTTTACAGGTTCTTCTTCTCGTTTCGTTGGAGCGGGAGCTGCAGCAGCGGATGAAGACGCCTTGGGTTTGTTCTTGGTTCCCTTCTTGCGACCACGATTGGTCTTCCGAGCAGGCCAGGTGTCCTTGAGTTCTTCCTCGTTTCGAATCTCGCGTTTTTCATCTCCCATAGCATCTTGCAACATCTTTTTGATGGGGACATCGCCGCAATGAAATTGATACAACTTGCCATGTTCATCGCGAAACAAAGTCACCACGGTTGCGCCACAGTAAATGGCCAGTTCTCGAGCTTTCTTGTCTAAGCCAAAACTACGACGCCAAAACATCGTCTGAAACGAAAAGGCATCATCAGATCTTGCGAAATTCTTTCAGACGTCATTTTTCTTCTTACCCTGCGTTTTTGTTGATTTCCCACATACTTGACAGGAAGCGCGTTTCGAGTCATTTTTGGTTGGGTTGAATGGAAAAATGAACGATTGAAAATGGGAAAAGACCTTTTGACTGATTTGTACGTTTATGTATACATAGAAATTGGATCCGAAGGCGACCACGCTAATTTGTTTTCCTCATCAGCATCCATTGGTACAGCTCAAACACAGCTTGATCGTCGTGGCTCAGCGGTGCAAGGCGTCTCGTTAAAGTGTTCCACAAGGGCTGGTTTTTCCATAAGATGGGCAGATCCGAAAACATGTGATGCTGTTCGACTTGAAAGCCATGGCGCTCCGCAGCGTGTTTCAGTTGTGCAATGGGAACGACGTATTCCTCCACATGATGCACACAATCGCGCAAGAAAAACGTGTATCTCGATGGATCCGAGCCAGAAAATGTGACAGAACAAGTATCTGTATCGGCAAAGGTCCGCACTTTGTCTTCGCGCGGAAACGTCAGCAATAGCGTTCCATCGGGTTTCAAATGCCTGGCCGCATTGGCCAAAAAATGGCTGACCTTTTCGGGACTTTCAAAGGCATAATGAATGGCGAAATGGCATGCCACTACATCGGCGACCCATTCCTTGTGATGGAATGGCACAAAACAATCTTGGACCAAAAAAGTAGCCGATACGGTATTTTGGGAGCTGTTTTCGTATCGTCGTTTGGCCTCTTGAATGGAAGCTTCTGCCACATCCAGCATCAGCAATCGTTGGACTTGTGCATGTTTGTACTTGTGTAAATCGCCTCCTTTGCCGGCACAAAGATCGATCACGGTCGAGCCTGGTGGTACCATTATGGAGGTTAACACACTTTTGACGGCATTGTTCCACTGCACCAAGGACGATCGTTCCACCACAGTTTTATCGATTTGGTTGTAGTGATCTTGACGCAATGAGCTTCGATATCGCTGTACCAATGCACAGACCCAATCGGCATCCTGTCCAGAACTGTCTCTCCACACTCCACTTTCAGACAATGGAATGGCCATCATTCTCATCCGCAAACGTGGATTTTGCTGAAACTTGGCATGAATGAGTTCTCTCATCACTTCTTCGCGTCGCTCTAGATCCTTTTGGACTTGCGAGGGACAAGCTCGAAAGGCTTCTGCCACAGTTTTGTATTCGCGTCCTATGTGGACCAGGGGAGAAGGATAGCGTGTGGAGAGAAACCCCAGATTCGGATCAGTGGCACCCGCGAATTTCATGGCTGATGCGGAATGGAACGCAGACTCGTGGTACCTGCGGAACGCAGACTCGTGGTACCACAAGAACCATGTTTCAAAACCAAAGAAAAGATGGAAGAGTTTTTGGCCAATTTTCAAGAGCCGGGACATAAGCGCCAGCGTGAACTTCGTCAGGAACAGCGCAAGCGAGAGCAAAACATGAGAAAACGACAAAAGTTGCATGAACAATTCATGAGTGAAAAGCTTTTGGCAAAGGATTGTTTCAATGTTCCACCGTGTGCGGAGCAATTGGCTGCTTGGCACGCTCATTGGAAGTGTCCATCCAAGGAACCGCAATGGCTTTTGCCAGGCACGGAAGATCAAGAGTCGGACTCGGAATGGTTGGCGGTACGTTTGCAAACCACGTTCGTTCCTTCGGAGGCAGATGTTACGGCCGCCCGCTGTATTTATGACTTTTTTACTATGGCTGATCATTGTCGCCAATGGCTGCAACAGCGATTGCATGATATGGGTTGGTCATCGAATCAAACAGGGTATGATCCCGTAGCAGTCTCCTATTCGGTGCCTGAATTGCTTCACGCCACCTGGCAATGCTATTGCATGGCAGTGAAGCAAACTCATCATATGTTGCAATCATGGAAAGGTTTTCAATGATCATATTTCTTCGAACGAGAAGTAAAACTTCTTTAAGAGAGTTGCCCATTTTCATATATAAACTCAAGTGTCTCAGTGAACCTGAGAAAAAATACGAAAACATCCTTTCAGTTTTCCAAAGCTGCGATGGCGGCGTTAACTCCTGCGGAGAAAAGGTTTCTCGAAAAGTATCCCACGGAAGAGTCCATTCATACCCAAAAGTCCGAATGGGAGCGACAGTTGCAGCTGCATCTACT
>CALKVB010000573.1 GCA_937996605.1 uncultured Oxalobacteraceae bacterium
TTCCGATCTAGCAAGGATAAACTTAACGTGCGGAGGTGGCTCTTCAAGCGTTTTCAACATCGAGTTGAAAGCATGATTGGTTAGCATATGCACCTCGTCGATCATATACACTTTAAAACGTGCATTTGACGGAGCATATATTGCCTGCTCTAGCAATGACGCCATTTCATCGACGCCACGGTTAGATGCAGCATCCATCTCAATGTAATCTACAAATCGCCCGCCATCAATCGCGGTACAGGCTTCACACACACCACATGCTTGCGCTGTGATTCCTTTTTCGCAATTGAATGACTTCGCCAAGATACGCGACAAAGTGGTTTTTCCAACTCCGCGAGTTCCTGTGAATAAATACGCGTGATGCAGCCGCTGCTGTTCGAGCGCGTGAGTCAAGGCACGTACAACGTGTTCTTGACCAACCAAAGTCTCAAAACTTTTAGGGCGATATTTTCGGGCGAGGACTTGATATGACATTGAGCAATTTTACCTTATTCTTTGCCACCTATTTCAGGGTTCTCGATTATAGCCTTGACTAAGCTCCACGATTAAGCGAATTTTGGCTATCTAAAAAAGTAGTTAGCATCCATCCCAATTTTCTGCTTAATCACGCCAAACTCGGTAAATTGATAATAGCGTCAACACGCACTAGGGATGCCGAATAAAATTCATGGCCCTAACAAAATCGATCTAGCGTTATGACGTTCCGACCTCAGACCTCGCTTAAAAAACTTGTGGAGGTATATGGAAGTATTTAAAAGGAAGTAGTTTGAAAGAGGCGAGCCTGATCTACGGCACTTACGGGAAATGACTGTGGCTGCTTCGTTCCCGACCTGACCAGATTGATCACGCCGTAATGCGCAGGGGCCCGCCAAACTCCATTATATCGCACAATACCGGTGCTTGGCAAAAATCCCCTGAACAACCCAACATACACACTAGAGGCCAAGTTCTTGCCAAATGGTGTCAACCCGTTTCTTTACCTCCGGCGTCATTTCTATCGTACGTCCCCACTCACGGTTAGTTTCACCTGGCCATTTATTGGTCGCATCCAACCCCATCTTACTGCCCAAGCCACTAATGGGTGAAGCGAAATCAAGATAATCAATCGGGGTATTATCAACCATGGTTGTGTCGCGCAGGGGGTCGACGCGAGTTGTGATCGCCCAGATCACTTCTTTCCAATCACGGATATTGACGTCTTCATCGACCACTATGATAAATTTGGTATACATGAATTGACGCAAAAAGCTCCAAACGCCAAACATAATCCGCTTCGCATGACCAGCATAAGATTTCCTCATCTGCACCACCGCCATGCGGTAACTACACCCTTCCGGCGGCAGATAGAAATCAGTAATTTCAGGAAACTGCTTTTGAAGTAGCGGAATAAAGACTTCATTCAATGCAACGCCCAGGACCGCCGGTTCATCGGGAGGTTTTCCAGTGTAAGTTGAATGGTAAATCGGGTTTTCGCGCATCGTGATTCGATCGATGGTAAATACGGGAAAACTATCTTGCTCGTTATAGTATCCAGTATGGTCGCCGTAAGGTCCTTCCAGCGCATGCTCAAAACCAGTTGGATGCGACTCTTCCGGATAAATATGCCCTTCAAGGACGATTTCAGCTGACGCAGGCACTCTCAACTCGCTTCCTATTGCTTTCACGAGTTCGGTGCGACTTCCTCGAAGCAAGCCCGCAAACTGATATTCTGAAAGCGTATCTGGCACAGGCGTGACTGCACCAAGTATTGTCGCAGGATCTGCCCCCAAAGCTACGGCAATTGGGTAGGGCTTACCTTTATTAGCAATTGTATGCTCACGAAAATCCAAAGCACCACCACGATGCGCCAACCATCGCATGATAACTTTATTTCGCCCCAATACCTGTTGCCGATAGATACCAAGATTCTGACGTTTTTTATGCGGCCCTTTTGTAATCACCAAGCCCCATGTTATTAACGGCGCGATATCACCGGGCCAGCAATGCTGTATCGGCAGACGGGCCAAATCTACATCATTACCTTCCCAAACAATTTGCTGACATGGTGCAGACCTTAATTCCTTGGGCGCCATATCCCACACAGCTTTGATAAGGGATCCCATGCCAAGAACATCTTTAAACCCCTTGGGTGGTTCAGGCTCTTTCAGGGAAGACAAAACATGACCGATCTGACGCAGTTCCGAAATATCTGCAGCTCCCATTCCCATCGCAACTCGCCTCGGCGTTCCAAACAAATTGCCCAATACCGGTATTTGATACCCAGTAGGATTGGTGAACAAAAGTGCGGGTCCTTCATTACGCAGGGTGCGATCACAGATTTCTGTCATCTCCAAAATAGGGGAGATCGGCGTAACTACTTGTTTTAATTCATTTTGTTTTTCTAGTTGAAAAATAAAGTCCCGCAAATCGGTGTATTTCATATTTTTTTACGCTTTTTTTGGTGCAATGTATTAGACAAGAAATATGTGCCAAGTGATTGATTTTATTCAGTTTTGCTGCAACGCAGCACATTTAATAAGATCTAAAAGTAATTAAAAATCGTTTTTATAGTATTGACTCGATATAAATGCCCCCCTACAATTCGCCAAAATTCAAAAACACTGATTTGATTTACAGTAATTTTTAGCTAAGCCTAAAAACAACGCAACAAACAGTATCAATAAACCTTGGGATTCGGGTTCCCATATCGGATTAAGGAAATCCTTAAGCTCATCCCGAAAACGTTGTTTATCCTTTTTTGCCATGCACATGACACGACACAAAAGGATGAATAACTCCGGCGCTTAAGCTCACGTGACTTCGATGAAAGTGCGAGCTTGAGCGATGTTTCTGATTCGTTTCATATTCGATCAAATGCCAATGTCGTTTGATTGAATGTTGTTCGAGCACTCAGGAGGTAGCAATGATTCAAAACCTAATTTTAACAGCTCAAACGCCGAGCCATTCACGCTCAGCGCAAAAAGAACTGCAGCGTTTACTCGCAAAAAAACGCAAAATCGATGTCTTGACCACAGTACTTCATACTACTGCGGCCTTTGGCTTACTCGCCATCGCAATTTTAGCTTGCATGTTCTTTAATCCCGATTTAGCGACGAAGTTTCGTTCATTATCACCATTTTCGACAACCATAAACGCAGTTGCTGAAAGCAGCAACGCGCCTGACCTCTCTATGCTGATGGCAACGCCGGAGCAAATTGCACAAGGTGGTGAAGAAGACACCATCGTTGAAACTACCACCGTTAGCAATACGAAATTGATTGGCGATCAACGTCAGCAAGCTCTTGTCACAAATTGGCTTTCCAAGCGCTATCGAGTTGCGAATGACGCGATCGATATGTTAGTTTCAGCGAGCTACCTCACGGCAAAGGAAACCAAATTGGATCCTTTACTTATCTTATCGGTGATCGCGATCGAATCACGTTTCAACCCGTTTTCCGAAAGTCCAGTTGGCGCGCAAGGATTGATGCAAGTCATGTCCAAGGTTCACAAAGATCGATTCAACGAACTTGGCGGTGTCAAAGCGGCATTAAATCCTGTGGCAAATATTAAAGTCGGCGCAATGATTTTACGCGATTGCGTCAAGGCTGCAGGATCGCTTGAAGGTGGTTTGAAGCGATATGTTGGTGCAACTGAAAATGAAACCGACGGAGGCTATGGAAATCTTGTGTTAGCGGAATACAAGCGCTTGAAAGATGTCGCAGCAGGCAAGCCTGTTTCAATTTTCTCTAGCAGCAAACCAACGAATGTCGCGAGACCTCAAGAAGCCAGCGGTGAAAAATCTGCAGATGAACTAACCCACGAGCAACCTCCAGCTAAGGCACAGAGTGAAACTGTTGCAGGTCTATAAATCCAGCATCACAGGTCGCATCCACAAAACCTTTGAAAGCCCGATAAACTCGGGCTTTTTTTATTACTCGTTTTTCTAAAAAAACAGAACTGTCGCTACTTGCCGCGACAATCAAACCCAAAGTCATATTCGTTCGCAACTTTAATAACCGCATCACGAAAATCGTGCATAATTTGCGATCGTATGCCTCCACTTGGATAAGCGAGAACATAGTCATAACTAATCTCTCCCGCAAACGGTTTAACTACCACCCCATTATTTCGCCAAATTTTTGCGGCGAATGGCTCAACAAGTGATAGACCCAACCCATGTGCCACCATCGCATAACGCGTGTGTGATGTATGCGTTTTGATTACATGTTTGGGAACGCTTTTCGCAGCTTGC
>CALKVB010000574.1 GCA_937996605.1 uncultured Oxalobacteraceae bacterium
CGCATATGTGTTAGAGCAATTAGACAGTGGCAGCCTGCGCGTTGCACAAAAACTTGAGGGTGATTGGCAAGTTAACCAATGGGTCAAGAAAGCTGTACTTTTATCGTTCCGTTTAGAAGACAATATCGTGATGCCGTCTGGCGAACATATGCAATTCTTCGATAAGGTCCCAACCAAATTTGCGAATTACACTGCGGAAGACTTTGTAAAAGGCGGCTTTCGCGTGGTACCGCCAGCTGTCGCGCGACGCGGCAGCTTTATCGGAAAGAATGTGGTCTTGATGCCATCCTACGTCAACATCGGTGCATACGTAGATGAAGGTGCGATGGTTGATACATGGGCAACAGTAGGTTCATGCGCGCAAATTGGCAAAAATGTTCATTTGTCTGGCGGCGTCGGTATCGGTGGCGTCTTGGAACCTATGCAGGCGAATCCAACGATCATCGAAGACAATTGCTTCATTGGAGCGCGCTCTGAAATCGTCGAAGGCGTCATCGTTGAAGAAAACTCTGTGATTTCTATGGGTGTGTATATCGGCCAATCCACCAAAATTTATGATCGCGCCACTGGCGAAGTGACGTATGGTCGCGTCCCGGCAGGTTCAGTTGTTGTATCGGGCAATCTGCCTTCAGCGTGCGGAAAATATAGCTTGTATTGCGCGGTAATTGTCAAACGAGTTGATGCACAAACACGTTCCAAAACAAGCATCAACGAGCTATTACGCGGCGCTTAATTGACGCAAATAAGCAAGAATATTAAATCAATAAAAATGGGAAGGAATTAATCATGGCAATGGATCGTTTGTTTCAGCTAATGAAGGAGAAAAATGCCTCCGATATGTTTTTTGCGATTAATTCCCCTATTCATCTAAAAATTAATGGCAACCTTCTCCCCATCAATCAACAGAAGATGGACGAAGAAAACATTATGACCTTGCTGAGTGAAGTGGTCTCCACTGAACACCTACAACAGTTT
The DNA here is from genome assembly GCA_937996605.1 of uncultured Oxalobacteraceae bacterium. Taxonomy (GTDB): domain Bacteria; phylum Pseudomonadota; class Gammaproteobacteria; order Burkholderiales; family Burkholderiaceae_D; genus Undibacterium. Next base: position 976 of record CALKVB010000574.1, read on the forward strand.
AAACGCGACAATGAACTCAATATTGGTATAGGAGCCCCAGGAATTGGTCGTTTCCGTTTATCTGCATTTAAACAACGCGGCTCAACCTCAGCTGTATTTCGATTTGTTCCAGGCCAAATCCCACCACTCACAACACTCAATCTGCCACCCGTACTATCAGAACTAGTGATGGAAAAGCGTGGCCTTATCTTGGTGGTTGGCGCAACAGGGTCAGGAAAATCAACCTCGATTGCATCCATGTTGGATTTTCGTAACGAGACCAAAACGGGTCACATTTTGACCATCGAAGATCCAATCGAATATCTATTTCGCAGCAAAAAATCCATTGTCAATCAACGTGAGGTTGGTACTGACGCAGATAGTTTAAAGACGGCCTTACGCAATTCTTTGCGGCAAGCACCTGACTGCATTTTGATCGGTGAAATTCGCGATCTTGAGACAATGATGGCAGCAATCGCCTACGCTCAATCAGGTCACTTAGTCGTTGCCACCTTGCATGCCAATAACAGCTATCAAGCACTCAATCGTATTATTAGTTTTTTCCCTATTGAAAATCGCAGTGCCTTATTACTCGACCTTGCTTCAGCGATCAAAGCGATTATTTCTCAGCGCTTGGTTAAAGCTGTCAATGGCGGACGTTGCCCTGCTGTCGAGATCATGCTCAATACCCGTTACGTCGCGGAACTGATTGAGCAAGGCAACATATTCCAAATTAAAGAAGCAATTGAGAAGAGTCTGGCTCCTGGGTCTCAGACGTTTGAACGTGCCTTACTTCAACTAATTAAAGATGGATTAATTACACAGGAAGAAGGTTTAGCAAATGCAGACTCAGCAAATAATTTGCTCTGGTTGATTAATAATGACGCTATTCTGGCTCAGAAAAATCAACCAGCGGCAGCACCGGAACCAGAACCGGAACTTAAAGACCAAGCCACATTTACAGAATTCACCCTCACGATCTAAACATGAGCAGTTCACGCACAATCATCATGTATGGCATTCCTAACTGCGACACAGTAAAGAAGGCGCGTACTTGGTTAGAAGAACATAGGCTACCCTTTCATTTTCACAATTTCAAGAAAGATGGATTGAACGCACAAGTGATAGAACAATGGCTTAGCCAAAGTGAACTCGACATCTTAATCAATCGCAAAGGCACAACTTGGCGTGCACTTAGCGATGCACAAAAGGCACAAGCTGATTCAACCGAGGGTGCGATCGCACTTATGCTCGAAAATCCTTCGGTAATCAAGCGACCAGTCCTCGTCATAGAGCAAGGGCAAGGATCTGAGCAAGGACCGGCACTCCGTGTTGCCGTTAGCTTCAAGCCAGAACAATATCAAACTCTTTTTTCATCTGCCGCATGAGTAAAACCCTAGCTCTCACTGAACAATTGATCGGCCTCGACTCAGTCACACCTGAAGATAAAGGCTGTCAAAATACCTTGATCGATTTGCTGAAACCTCTCGGTTTTGAATGTGAGACGATACAGTCTGGCGATGTCACCAATCTTTGGGCACGTCGCGGCAATCAGCAGCCATTGGTAGTGTTTGCTGGACATACCGATGTGGTACCTACCGGCCCCGTCAATCAGTGGCAGTCGGCACCGTTCGCTCCAACCCATCGTGACGGCAAGTTGTATGGTCGCGGCGCTGCTGATATGAAGACCTCAATTGCGGCATTCGTTGTTGCAACTGAAGAGTTTGTTGCGGCTCATCCCAACCACCAAGGATCAATTGGCTTTCTCATCACTAGTGACGAAGAAGGCCCTGCTACGGATGGTACTGTAGTCGTTTGCAACAAGCTCAAAGAACGTGGTGAACAGCTCGACTATTGCATCGTTGGAGAACCAACTTCAAGTGAAGTGCTAGGCGACACGATCAAAAATGGTCGACGTGGGACCATGTCGGGCAAACTGATTGTCAAAGGCGTGCAGGGGCACATCGCCTATCCGCAACTGGCGAAGAATCCAATTCATTTGGCGGTACCAGCATTAACAGAACTTGCTGCAGAAGCATGGGACGAAGGCAATGACTACTATTTACCCACTTCTTGGCAAATGTCGAATATTCACGGCGGCACCGGTGCATCAAATGTGATCCCTGGCGAAGTTGTGATTGATTTCAACTTTCGCTTCTCAA
>CALKVB010000575.1 GCA_937996605.1 uncultured Oxalobacteraceae bacterium
CCCTCCACCACCATGGTACCGATGACACCAAGGCGGCCTTTTGGACTGCCCTGGGGGTAATTGTCGTGCTCGCCTTTCATTACTACGAGCGATCGTTCCGCTTATGTCGTGCTGGCGAGCTGCGGGCGGCTTTGCGGCAGATGTTACAAGACTTGACCGACTACCACGAGGAGCGACGAGAAAAAAAAGAAGCGACTCGGCTTGAAACCGAGCACAAGGAGCGCGAGGAACGCAAAGTTTTGGAGCGGAGCAAACATGTACCAGCGCATCGACCAACCAACAGCGCTGCTTCATCTCCTCGTACGCCAATGCCTCCTCCGGGTCCTCTCATTCCACCGACTTCCGCTCATAGCGATAGTTCGTTCACTTATGACTATCATCGGGATAGCGTACACTAACTGTAAGTTTTATGCACCGAAATACATGCGCGTTACATTGACAGAACAAACTACAGTGAAGAAGTGGAAGTTCCCGAAGTCGGAGAAGAACTCGATGGGGACGAGTTGGACGTCGACGATACGTGCGACAGAGGTAGCGAAATCGATTTAAGGGGACGCTTGAAGCCACGATGCTTCCGTTCCTCTGCGAATTCTGTAACTGCCGCGGCAATATCGTTGCGGTCGTATTCATTACCCGTCTTTTTGAAGTGCACGCACACCACGATATCTTCCCGTTGATTTGTGTAGTATTGCACTTCATCGACGTTCCCCGGTGCGTGCTCGGGCAGCTTTTGCAACACTTGTGCCTTGTCAAGGGCTTGCTCCATGGGAATCGTGTACACTTGCCGAATGGCCCCAACTCGCCAACACGCCTCCAATTCGGAGAAGGAGTCTCTTGGAAAAGCATGATCCGTTGCATGTGTGCCGTCCATGCTACTTGTCATGGCGTGGCTGTTTGTTTAGGACGACGCGGGCGTCGCTTGTATTGCAGCAGTTTTCGGAAAGATCATCCACTTTGTTTTAGGGTGGTGTCGAGCAGCCGGTACGCGAGCCGCAAAATTCACCATCGCTAATTTCATTTAGACGTCAATCAGCCCTATGGGGCACGCAAAAACCACACTAGTCGATGTTTGAGTCGTTTGTGAAATTCCCTTTGGTTGATCACGGCACCAATCTTTTTCAGTTCCTTCTCGTCCTTGTCGGTGAGTTTGCTTTCCAACGTGTTGGTATGATTGAAACAGGTCCAATCGATGCCTTCCGCCTGCTTCATGTCTTGAAAGGTTTCAATCAATTCGGACCATAGGATGGCCTCGTCGTCACTGACCCCCATCAGTTTTCGCACGCGTCGTTGAAGTGTTTTGACGTGTTGCATAACGGATCCGCACTTCTCTTCGGTGAATCCGGGCAAGATCTTTAACAGCGGCTTGAGGTTTTGTCGGTCGCAACAAGCCCACACCAGTTCTTGCAACATCAACACATATGGTTTGGCCACCGCCTTGCCTTCCTTGTTTTTGTAATGAAACAACGGTTGGTACACGTCGACACAGCCGTGTTCCAAGCAGGTCATGACTTGATCGGTCCACACTTGGAGTCGTAGCGGCAACTGCTCGAGGACCTTGGCCACACCCTCTCGCAATCCCACGAGATCCTGGTACGTGGCTTCAAAATACGCTCGATCTGCTTCCGGCCCTTTTTCAGTCAGAGCCTCATTGATATCCTCGTTCCAGCGTCGTTTCCACCGATCATGAATCTGTTGATAGCTGTCCTTTTTGGCCTCCGTCGGTTCCTTTGGCTCCACTTGGCCCATGGCTTCCCAAAGACTGATCGCGTATTCCAACCGCTTCAAGACGCCCATCATCCACGAACGGGCTCGCCGATACATGGTACGTTGGAACACATACTTGCCAGAGAAGAAGTAGTCCAGATAACGGGGCCACGTTTCCTCAAAGAGCCTTGCCAAGGTTCCGGCTTCGATCAAGAAGGGACGGATTCGCAATTTCTTGCGCACTTGGGTTCGAATCTTGTTCCAGGTTTGATCTTCCTCTGCACTTTGCCGGGCTTTCTCCTGGCCGACCTCTGCAGTTTTCACCTTGTGCTGACGAAGCAAAAACATCATTTCACTCAACGGAATGAAGGGAATGGTCAAAGACTGCAAGCGTTTGGTTCCGTCTGGCACCACCGCAATGGCTCCTTTGGGTCGGATGCGAACCCCCATACTCTTCAATCGCTCAGCCACGGCCGCATTGGTCTCTTGAAATAACAATCGTCGGCCATTTTCGTCCATGCCGGACATGACTACAAACGTGTGTTCAATGGGATCCATCGTTCTTTTTTTGATTTCGTAGTTATAAAATCGGCACTTGATGCCTCCGACACGCTCCATTCGTTTCAAATTTTCAAAATGTCGTTTCTATCTGAACTGGAGAAGTCATGGTCCAAACACCCGGGAACCAAAGGCTTGCCCATGCCGGCCGGAATCGCTACGGCCGAATCCGAAGCCCGCATCGAACGAGTCAAGCAAGAGGAAATTCAACGTCTCATTGCGGCCAATTTGCATGTGAAAGCATGAAGAACGAGAACGACATCGGCTGTTTTGTCATGAATGGAATAAGCACTACCTGGAATGTGTACGAATGGCTCGACCTGAACGACCAAGAACCCATTGATTCTCGCGAAATCGCCAAAGAAATGGAGAGATTTCGGCCTTGAGGCAAAGACACTATTTTTCCAGAGTGGATGTTTATAATAAACACATGTGCTCTAACGTGGACGAAGTAGTGCGTCAACTTCGAGTATTGCTCGAGAATGCGAAAGCCAACGGGCCATCGCCCAAGGGAGAAAAGATGCAATCCTTTGAACAGGTGGAACGTCGAATTGACTCGCTGGAAGAAGCGCTGGTGAACGTGGCCATCCTTTTGCTGTTGTGCATCGGTTTGGCCGCCATTTTTTATCGCGATTACCAACGCCAGAGACAGGTTGAATCAACTTTTGTTTGGAACGCTTTTGCTGCTGCGGCTGCCGCCCCAACCAAGGCCTGAGAAAAGCCCGCGTCGGTAAAGAAACCAGCCCAAGGCCAACGTCAATAGGCCGCCTAGCACGATCAAAACAATGGCCCAAACGGGGAGGGAGGAGGAAGAAGCGGATGCAGACGATCCAGGCGAGGCACCAGCACCCAC
>CALKVB010000576.1 GCA_937996605.1 uncultured Oxalobacteraceae bacterium
TCTACACAGGCGAAGACACTCTTTCCCTACACGACGCTCTTCCGATCTTTCCTCGGGGTTTACCGTCACCAAATACAGTCTCACTTTCCATGCCTTTTGGTCAGAAGCATCTACCACATAAACACCCCACGCCAACTCACAACATACGCCAGCAAAAACATTACAACTTTGCGACCCATACTAACTCTTGCACAGTTCCAGGATCATTTAGTAACCTACCCCATCTCTGACGTATCCCCTTATCCAAACTGCGTCCATCGGCATCAAAACACCCATAACATTTACGGCCCATCATGACGCGTGGCATAGTTCCAACAACTCCCACACGGATTTTTCAACTCGAGTTTCTACAACCTTTTGATTATACTCTGAAAAAAAATTTCTTCCCCGTGCTGTGAACATACTTTGGCCGAATCTTTATATGAGATCTCCGTGGTCCAATATCATCTATCGGCAGAAAAGGATTCATAACATCTACGGTCCATCACTACGCGTGACATAGTTCCAACAACTCCCACACGGATTTTTCAACTCGAGTTTCTATAACCTTTTGATTATACTCTGAAAAATTTTTTCTTCACCATGTTGTGAGCATACTTTGGCCGAATCTTTATACGAGAACTCCGCGGTCCAATATCCTCCATCCACAGAAAAGGACTCATAACATTTACGGTCCATCATGACGCGTGACATAGTTCCAACAACTCCCACAGGAAAACGTGGCACGGAATTTCTAACTCGAGTTTCTATGACCTTTTCATGAATACCCTGAAAATTTTTCCTTGCACCATGCTGCGACTATACTTTGTGGAGGTTTTCAATCTCGAATTCAGAACCAGATTTCTTCACTAGAACTCCGTGGTCTGGTATACTCCATCGACAGAAAAGGAATCACAACATTTACGGCCCATCATGACGCGTGGCATAGTCCCAACAAATCCCACACATCCGAAATGGAAGAAGCATGCAACCAAAGTCCACTGAAAATATATCATGTTTGTCGAACCACACGTACGTAGACCGATCTCCGATGAAAGAGGATAATGCTTGTCACAACCATGGATATGGCCGTGATTTCCAAGGAGGCACCAGGCCTCGTCAAACGAGTGTCATGGGAAAAGTACTGCGAAACGAAGGACGACTATGCGCAACACCAAGCAGTGTACACTTGGGAAGATCTGGAGCGATTTGCCTACAAGCATGATGCGGAAATCTCGAAATCGCTCGAGCGACCCTCGCCGGTCAAGAGCCTTTACGTCGGATATCATGAGTGCGACGAGGGTGTCGACAACTTTGACTTTGTGTTGCGGGCCCATTCCAAAGCCGAAGTCATCGAGTGGCTGCGACGACCAGGTTCCGACCACGACTGGTGGGATCGTTTCAAGTCTCAAGTCGGCAACCCTCATTTGGATTACTTGCATCCGTTTGACGTGCTGGACCTAATTGACGAGACCAACATCGACGGTGACAGTGAATTTGCATTCCGGATCGTAGAGTTGCGTGACGAACACATCACAGACATTTGTACGGCCGATGGCAAGCGTCGTAAACTCGGATGTCAAACCAAGCAAGATCACATGTGAGCGAATCCCTTTGGGTCTTGTGAAAGCGACGCAATGCAGTCCAAAGACAGCAAAACAACCTTGTGGGGTTTGGTCAACAAGGCATTTGGTGGCAAAGGCCGAGACGAGATTGACTCGATCACGTATCCTGTCGTCAATACACTCCACAAGACATTTGATATCCCCAGCTACGATGGAGTCTGGTCATTCTGTCATGGGCCCTCGTGGTTCGATCCTGAGGAATGCAAGGTTGCGGAATGGAAGGGAGCCGAATATCTCAACGCGGTAGAAAAAGCCGCGAAGATCGTGTCCGATGCCAAAGAACAAGCCCAGAAGATCAAGAATGATGCCAAAGAGGCGTTGGTCGCACAGATTGTTGAATGCATGTCCAAAAGCTCCGGTATCGGAGAGGTCAAGGAGTTTCAGGCGCAACACCGAGCCCAACAGGATGTTCGCCAAAAGCGTGCACTGGAATTCATATCCAAACACAAGCGTTTGCTGGACGAGTATGAAGACGTTCAAGACGATGTTCGCCGAGAAAGCAAAAGGTTGAAGCATGAAGAGACGGACTCTGATCGCTAATGCAGTGGCATTGTGATGGGCACTCCGAAACCCATGGTTGAACAATACTAAACTCGGATCCGAAAGCAATTGACCTGATGTTTATACAAGAGAAAAACATGATTGTGTGTGTGTGTAACTGGTGTGTCGGACCAAACAAACATGCCACACTTGCTGGCGGAAATAATCAAACGGCCAGAAACGACGCTCACCAACATATCCTTTTCGTTGATGTTGCAATCGACCAAGGCATGCCGGAGGCGAACGAGGAAACCCGAGTGCTGCCTCGAACGATGTTATAAATATGCTTTCGGTTTCTTCCAAGCCATGGTCTGGCGTCGGTTCAGATTTTCCAACTTTATTGATTTGATTCATTCCTCTGAACTTGGTCTGGCTCCTTGAACCATGTGGTACCCGAGTTATAAATGGCAATGGCAGATCCAAGAGTACGTTCATAAATCCAGTACATGTCAAACCTCCCATTGAATACGGCTTCGCAATCCGGTATGGCGAAACTTGAGGCTTTACACACACGAAAAATACAACACGTGTCGCTCAACTGTTCCTCGATTTCGTGGAGTAACTCCTCATCATGTCGAGTCCACGCCCGAATCCGGCTGAGAAACTGAACCATTCGGATTGCATCACTCCATGAAATATTCTTTGTGACAATTTTCATGCACGACACAAGGCCTTGGTTGAGTGACTTCACCAACATAAGCAATTCCAATTCGGGCTTGAGATCAGCATACTCTTTCGGAAACACCCGTTCCACCATGGAACTCAAAAAGTGATTCCGAGTCACTGTTTTCACCAGGCACCGACAATCGTGGCATTTATGAATCCATTCTTCCTCGGCACTAATCGTGAGATGGCACTTCAAGCAGATACAATGGCCGCACTGGAAGGTCTGAGCCTCAAACATGGGTTCGTAGCAGACCGGACATGAAAAGACGTCATCATCTACTTCCCGTTTTCGCTTGGGTGAAGACGTCATTTCTAACTCACAAAATCATGCGTCATTTGAGGTGCTTTGGAAATCGTGGTCTCAAGCATCCGTATGCACATCCCAGTCCCAAGGAAGATCAAAGTTCTGATAGACTCGGGATGCCCAGTGCGTCTGAGACACGTTCTGAAACCATACGGAAGAACAATAAAGAACAATAAAATGCCTCGAGCGCGACACCATCATCAACGTCAGCGATGCCGGGACCGGATGTATCAATTGGCCTCCTCATTGGGAGACGAGTACCAAGGAGAGTTTTGGGTGTATTGCAAGGGTCATCAAACTCGTCACCATGTCGTGATGAATGGTCGTATCGTCGAGTATCGGGTGGATGGGAAGCTGGACCCCTTCTTTGCGAGTCTGAAATTCCTTTGGGATTGAGGATGTGGAGCTTCTGCTCCAACGAATAAAAAACAAATGAGTGGTTATTCCTTGCACACCTGTGAAGTGGTGGAAGTGTTTGCCAATCCAGAGGTGGCAGAGCGGTTTGCCGGTTATGGCCGGGGCACTCCATTGTCGGTGCTCAAGCTCGAAGGTTCGCAGGAGGAGTGGGAAGCCAAAGTTCGGGAATGGCTTGGGCGGGATCCGCAGAATCTTCTCCAGCATATCCGAAAGGCCAAGTCTCGCGGGGTAGATCGAGTGGATGTTCGACTTTGGTCCACCGATCCTTACGAGGTCGATACCCGGTGGTTACGGTTTTACCAAGGGGTACATCCATCCGTTTCAGAAACTCTGAACTGAATGGGATAGCATGGAGAGCAAGCTGGTCGATCAGTGGACGGATTGGAACTTTGCGGTGCGTGTGCATGAAGGCAAAGAACCCGAGTTTGTGGAGCAATTCAATGAATGGATTTTGAACCACGGACAAAAGGAGTTGCCGGACACGGTGTGGCGTTTTTCTCGGTTCAAGAAGTTGCTTTCCGTGCAGCCGGGAGAGTTGATTGGTGGCAAGGCCAATAGTTTTCTGGCGGTGGCTCGCACTCGCGAAAGCGTCTATCCTTACGATAGCAAGGAAGGGGTGTTGATGGAAATCCGTACCCAAGGTCTCGGACCGGCCTTGTTTATAGCCAGACCGACGAGTTTGTTCTTCCCAAGGGTTTCGACATTCGTGTGGACCAACGTATCTCTGACCGACATTTGCTGTGTTCCTTGGTTCCACCAATTCAAACATAAAATATCAAACTTACATGAAAGGTCAGCGTTTGTGTAATATTCCCATGGACATTACTTCAAACTTTACTTCAAACTTTACTTCAAAACGCCAAGAATGTCTACCAGTGATATTTCCATGCAGCTATTTGAGCTGGTCAAGCACTTCAATCGTCAATCGCGAGATTATACATCCCTGGAGGACGACCATGAAACCGCGGCGTTACTCAAGAAGGACATTGGTCGCATCATCAGCGAATGTTTGACGGGAAATTCAAACGACTTCGACAAGAAGTTTGTTTCTCTCATTCGTTCGTACGATTGCATGAAAATGGAGGATATTGCCTTTGCCTCTTTTACCAATCAAGAAGTCATTCATGCAATGGCCCGGCAAGGTTTTCAAACCTTGTCTGAATATCATTGACAGAATGACAATACATGTATCATGCATATAGACTTTCGAGTGAGTAAGCAATACATTACAGGAATCCGAAGGACCACGATAATTGACACGCAAAACGTAGGGGCCTTAACACGTGGTTAGGGACAAATATACATCTTCAGAACTCACTGCAACATGGCGTTTTCAATCCCGAATGCGCTTCCTCAATCGGTTTTCAATCTTGTTTCATATCAAGTGAATCGACTTTTGGATGACCCACAGTCACATGCATTCACTACTGTACTTCCACACCAAATCGCAGCGACGTCTGCAATCAGAAACCACTTTCGAGACGCTACTCGTCCTAGAACTTGCCTCGCTGTCCTGCCTACTGGTGCTGGCAAGACTGGTATCGCTGTACTTTCGGCGTATGCCCTGAATGCGTCTCGTGTCTTGGTAGTGACACCAAGTCAGAAGATATCGGAACAAGTCGACAACGCGTTCTGCGGCCAGTCATGCTTCATGGTCACGTGCGGTCTTATCCCCAATTCCCCAGAGGCTGCCAACAAAATGTTACCAGCCAGTGGTTTGGTAAGGGACACAAAGGAACTTGCGGTCAAGTTGCGAAACTGTCTCGTAGTGATGAATGCCCACAAGGGTCAAGAGACGGTCGAAGCGAACACCGGTCGAATCGCGATTCAAGATATCCCAAAAGATTTCGATTTGGTCATCGTAGATGAAGCCCACCACTATCCTGCAGACACATGGAAACGGCTCGTGGATCACTTTGACAATGCCAACCGCTTGTTTCTCACCGCAACGCCTTATCGACGAGGTACTGAACCCATCATCGAGAACCAAGATCAATGCATTTCCTTCCACATGACCCGCCGAGAAGCAGTCGAAAGAGGAGTGATCCGGGACATTGAATTCATCGAGGTTGGAAACCTTGAAGATGACGAGACCAAGATCATCACAGTACATTTCTTGAGTATCGTGCATAGTTTTACGAACGACTTACTTCTACTGTTATGTAGGACATTGTCGCGACAATGAAGCAACAACTGGAACGACACGATCTTGAGGATTCGAAGTTAACACATCAGGCCATGATACTGACCCAGACCAAAGATATGCTCAACGCTGCTACGAAAGTCAAAGAAATGTACAATTCCGAAGTCAAGGCATTCGAAGAGTTGTCTGAAATTTACATCAGCGGATCGTCGCAACAAACTCTTGTGGACTTCAAGAGTGGTCGAATTCGAACCCTCATCGTGATTGGTCGATTGCTGGAAGGCTTTGACCATAATCCGATTAGCGTTGTCGGCATCGCACGAAACGTGCAGCCGGCATCACGGGTTTTGTTTGCGCAGTTCGTTGGCCGAGCCGTCAGAAAAGCGTACCCAACAGACCCCGTACGCGCATGCATCGTTGCTCACAAGAGTCTCATGCAACGTAGGAACTGGGAGGCGTTCGAAACATTACCTGAAGACGACAACGCTGACTCCGACGAGTAACATGTGTGGCAACCGCTGGGTTGCCGCTTACGATCAAACTTTAACTATAAAAATTCGCTGCCTAGTCTTTGAAATCTGTGTTGATATCTTTTTTTCATTTGCCATGAGTGCCGACACACATCACCCACCGACATCCGACCTTTCTTCGATCCTTCGGGATCGATCTGTTCCGCTGCTCAAGGGATTGGGCATTCAAGGTTTGGGTCAGGCCTTTTTCGCCGAGTTTGCGATTCATCCGCGGCTTTCGGTGATTCCATCGGTGAGTTTGCTCAAGTCGTCGGTGGCGTTGGATACCCGGGTGTATTTGAGTCCTGCCACGGATCCTTGGCGCAAGTTTTTCGCTTTACGAACATCGAGCCGGAAAAACATGTCGTTGTCGACGGGAGTCAAGGTGTGGGGGTGTGTGACACTCATGGGAGGGGTGTATACCCCGGCATGCAATGAAGCCTACAAACCATTTCTGTCAATCGGAGTGGAATTGCTTTGAAGATGGTTTCAAAGGGATTGGGATTGCGGTATTTGTTCAATACATTGTTCAAATTTCATCTTACCATGCAAGTTCATGACGATTTTCGAGAACGGATGCAAAAGTATGGGGGATGGATTGTGAACATCTTGGATGTATGTTCCGACTTTACCATGGATTCGATTGTACACGAAGCACCTTACACCCAAGTGATTGCCCGATTGGAGGCCAGTCGCACCATGGAAGATGTGGTTCAGGTGCTGAATTCTGCCCGCAAGGAATGGATCGACAGGCTCAACAGTCCACTAGTGGACGCGCTGTTTGACGCCAGCTCGTATATGATGCCTCCATTTATCCGCCGTCTGTGTGCCAAAGGGTCTGTGGAGGCGCTCCAATTTTGCCAAAGCAGAGGTGAATCGATGAACCACCAATACCAACTCTACCTATGCGAGGCCATCAAGAACGGACGCTTGGAAACCGCGTCATGGCTTGCAAAACAGAATGAGAACAAGTTTTTGAACATGACAGAATTCCATATGATATTTGGAACAGGTTTTCCAAAGGTGATACGGGATTTGGTAGCTCGGCGCTCGTTTCCCATGATTCGATGGATGGTTCCGTTTTTCAGAGAGCATGATCATTACTGTCTGTTTGAAGCCTGTGCCGAATACGACGAATCCGAGTTGGTCCAGGATCTGGTGTTGGAACAGAAAGAATATGTGGCGAACAAAGTTCAACGGTGTAACGCACATCGTTTGGCCAGGGCTTTGCATGCGCTGTACCCAAACTTTCCTTTCAGAGCCGAATACTCGTGGTCGAGCGACATGGATATGTTTCGCTGGGTGATGGAACACACGGCCAGTCCTTTGGGACGGTACGACAGCATCGAAGCTATTCTTCAACAATCACAATATTCCTTTGTATGGAATGAACTGGGATGGCAACAACTGAACTATCTATTGGATCGCTCCACTTTATCTTCGCAACAGAAAAAGGACAAGATTAGAATATGGAAAGAAGTCCCACTGCGCACGTGGAACTAAGCACCTTTCAAGTTTTTGATTTATTTGCATTATCTATGGCTTTGAGAAAGCGTGATAACTGCTGGTTGCATGGGTTATCCCAATCGCAATCGTTTTGCTGAAAAGGGTTGGGAGGCTTTGACGAAGGCACCAATGCAGAGGATTCATCTTCCGGGCGAGCATGTTTCTTGCCCGCGAATAGTTCAATGTCGTACATTGAGAGACCTGTCGTTCTCTTTTTGTGGAGGTTTTTGTAGCGATTACTTCGAAGAAACGTGGTGATCGAATCCGCTCGTCTGGAGTGGTTTAGTAACTCTTGCTGTTCTTCTGGAGTGATGAACTGCTTTTCGTGGAGGAATCGCTCAAGCTTCTGGACCCACGCACGATAGACAGAAACGATTCCAGAATCAGGCTTAAGGAATGTTTCATTGGGGGTGACTTCGTCCATGTGTTTCATGGAAGATTCGTAGTTCTTGTCCCACTGGTCAATCATGTCAATGACTTGCATGACTCCCACATCCGGTTGTTCGTGTAGTGCGTCTTGAAAGTCAAGAGTGGCAGTGATTTGGCGGGGTGCGCCAGGGATTTTGCGCACATCTGAGATGTGCCGAAAGTCTTCGACGTAGTTGTTCCATAGCGAGTTCAAAAACTTTGTGGCTTGAGGAATCTGATACAGCAGAGAACAAAGCACAGGAACTGACGAGATACGGCAGTCGCCTTGTTTGACATCGCAGAGAGCCGCATAATGTTCGTGGTCATCTCCGACATGAGCTCCTCGGAGTAGAGACATATCTCCCTTGACCACCTGGATGGGTGTGATGGTCACATCATCTGGAAGAGGTCGACCGCTGAGTAGCCACATGTTGAGATACTCGCCATATGCTAGATCGGAAGAGCACACGTCTGAACTC
>CALKVB010000577.1 GCA_937996605.1 uncultured Oxalobacteraceae bacterium
AAGTAAGCCATCTTTGATCGCTTGCTGAGCTTCATCACCGCTATAGCCCATATTGCCAATCAACACGCCTTTGTAGTTAGCGCGAGCGACAGTCATCACATCACCTTTTTGCGCTTGGAAGAAGTCTGCGCGCATCAAGTGCAAGTAAGCGAGATTGAAACTATTGAGGTGTTTGCTTAGGTAATCGATTAATGCGATAGGGTCGCTATCGATCATGCTGTTATAGCTATTCAATGGTGACAAGCGCACGCCAACACGATCTGCGCCGATTGCTGCGCTGACTGCAGTCAAGATTTCACTGAGGAAGCGTGCACGGTTTTCTAAAGAGCCGCCATACGCATCACTACGTTTGTTAGAGCCGTCACGTAAGAATTGGTCGATCAAATAACCGTTTGCGCCATGCACTTCAACGCCATCAAAACCTGCGGCAATCGCATTTTTCGCGGCCTGAGCAAACTCTTGCACGATCACTTGAATTTGCTCTACGTTCAATTCATGTGGAGTTGCGTGGGCTACCATGCCATTGGGCGTGTGTATTTCACCATCGATGGCGATTGCGCTGGCGGAAAAAGTTGGTGCGCCACCGTTCAAGTCTGGATGTGCAGCGCGACCAGCGTGCCAGATTTGCATAAAAATTTTACCGCCTTTGTCATGCACGGCTTTGGTCGTTAGCCTCCAGCCTTCGATTTGCTCTGCGCTATACACGCCTGGTTCAGCGGCAAAAGCAGAACTGTTAGGGGTAATCATGGTGCATTCGGTGATGATTAAACCTGCGCTGGCACGTTGTGCATAGTATTCGGCCATCAACGCATTCGGCAAATGCTCGTAGCCAGCACGCGTACGTGTTAATGGCGCCATCAGCATACGGTTGGCTAGTGTTAACGCACCTACTTTAATTGGAGAAAATAACATGGTCTTTCCTTTGTTGAGACATGGTTCAAGAGACGTGATCTCGCGGATAGCGGAACACGTGAACTACAAAAATAATTAAATGAGCTGCAGGGTTTTCTTGGTCGTGGCCATTGCGCAGTCGAGTGCACTGCGGTCGTGGCGCATCTTGGTCAATAAGCTTGCACCCAACCACATTTGGTACAAACTTTCGGCACATTCTTGAGCCTGAATATCCGAGGGCAGTGAACCATCTTGCCGGCCTTCTTCCACGCACTCAGCAATACGCGCAATGATGCGGCGCGTGCCGTCTTGCAATGCTATTCGCATGGCTTCAGATAAGTCGGATACCTCACCTGCGAGCTTGGCGGCTAAACATTGGCATTGCATTTCGCTTTCGGCAAAACTCGTCAGCCAGCCACCCCAATAGTTAAGTAAGCGTTGTGCTGCAGGGATTTCGCTCGTTTGTAAAACCAATTCAATTTGCGCGAGGTAATGTTCAAAGTAATCGGCAAGCAAAGCTTCGCCGAATAATTCTTTCGATTTGAAATAATGATAGAAAGAACCTTTAGGTACTGCTGCTGCCGTCAGTACTTCATTGAGGCCAACCGCAGAAAAGCCTTTGCCGAGAATAATCGGCTTGGCGGTGTCGAGAATATGTTGGCGGGTGTTGTCGCGTGTTGAGTTCATGCTGCGCATCATAAAACATATTAGACCAGTCGTCTAGTACTTTATTTGCCTGATGGAAATTGCCTGTTGGACGTTAAGGCTCAATTATTTTTGATGCATTTCAATGGATTTAATCGGATTTTAGGCGATGTTGACGCCAATTTATGATTGGCTTGCACTATCGGCGAGCTGTACGGCTTGCACTAATTGTTGGACCAATTCCTGGTCAGTTTGCCAAAAATTAGGGTCTAAACCTGAAATGACCCGCATCGCTGCGCTTGATTTTTGCAGGTGTCGGGCCGAGG
This sequence comes from uncultured Oxalobacteraceae bacterium, assembly GCA_937996605.1. GTDB lineage: Bacteria > Pseudomonadota > Gammaproteobacteria > Burkholderiales > Burkholderiaceae_D > Undibacterium. The sequence goes on from CALKVB010000577.1 coordinate 1,863, forward strand.
CGTGAACAGCTTGTGCGCCTGTGCTGTGAATCAGAGTTTGCACTGTCGATGGGCTAACGCCAGCACCGGCGATGATTTCTAAACCCGAGTTGCGCTGTACGTAATTTGCAATCTGCGTGGCGCCGGTATTTGCGTTATCACTTGCCCCGGAAGTTAATAAGCCGTGCAATCCAAGACTCGTGAGCGTAGTCCAATTGCGGTCGATATCGAGTACGCAATCAAAGGCACGATGAAACACCACGCGCATATCACCCGCCGCTTCTACCAGCCGTGAACACAAGTCAAGCGCAATATTACCCTTGCGATCTAAGGCGCCGATCACCACAGCATCGCAGGCAAGATGGCGGCACATGCTGACATCACGCAGCATGATTTCAAACTCGTGATCACCATAACAAAAATCCCCGACGCGCGGCCGTATCAAGACATGCAGAGGAATATTCAGCTGCTCGCGTGTGTAAGCGATGGTGCCAAACGAAGGCGTCACACCGCCGCCTTCAAGAAATTCGCAAAGTTCGATACGGTCTGCGCCCCCAGCTTCAGCAGCCATGGCAGAGCGCACGGAATTGGCAGCAATTTCGATGATGGTGCGACGTGGGGTCATAGGTTCAAGGATAGTATTGACTTAGGTTTTTCAAGGAGTTTGGGTCGAATCTACAGTTGGCAATTTCGTCTGTTTGAATGACTTCGTCCCATTGTAAAGATCCGGACGACACTTCACGAACGGTCCACTTATCTGGAGATGACCAGGATATTTCTATTGGTATCCCCTGCAGCACACCATCTTGGATCAATAGTTGTGCTTCATCGATGCTGCCAACGGCGGCACCACCGACCGAGAAAGGAACTCTTTCGTTGATCAGCATTTGAAACATGGAATTAAATTCAACTTGGTTGGCGAACGAAATATCGACGCTTTCATTGCGTCCTACTTTGAATCTAATGAGCCCGGAATGCAGGCTGTGTCGAGCTATAAGTTCGACGAACACTGGAGCTTCATCAATTGAACTCGCAAAACGTGGTGTCATCGAACTCATTACTTATTTGTTAGCGTAAACAGAAGCCGAATCCAACAAACGCTCATCCTTGTCATGATCGCATACCGCATACACAAAACCATGGTGCAAGGCATACGCGCCGACTTCACCATGCTTGTTCATCGCTAGCAAACACACTTGTAAATTCTTACTTGCTTCCTCGCGTTTTTTGACGATGCGTTCTAAGGCGGCAAGACATGCTTCGCTCGGTGACTTACCTTGTCGCATCATCTCCACTACTAAGAAACTCGCGGCATTGCGTATCATTTCTTCGCCTACGCCCGACGCGGTAGCTGCGCCCACTTCGTTATCGACGTACAAACCTGCGCCAATGATAGGACTATCGCCAACGCGTCCGCGTAGCTTCCATGCCATGCCACTGGTGGTGCAAGCGCCGGCGAGGCGGCCATGGCTGTCAATCGCCAACATGCCTAAGGTATCGTGATTCGTCTTATCGCCCGGCATGGCTTTGGAGAGCCGCTCGACATTCATCTGTGGTTGATATTTGCTTTCCTTCTTCCATTCACGCCAAGCCTGCTTCGCTGTTGGGCTGAGTAGATTCTTTTTCCGAAAGCCTTGTTCGACCGCGAATTGTTGTGCGCCCGCGCCGACTAACATCACATGGGGAGTCTTTTCCATGACGCGTCGTGCCACCGAGATCGGGTGCAAAATATCTTCTAAGGCAGCGACCGATCCACAGCGGCCATCACCATCCATAATGCTGGCATCAAGACTGACATGACCATCGCGATCGGGATTGCCACAACGCCCTACCGTGGCGTTACACAAGTCGCTCTCGGCCCAACGCGCACCTTGTTCTACCGCGTCTAATGCAGAGCCTCCGCTACGCAGGGTTTGCCACGCGGCTTGGTTCGCGCCCACCCCAAAATCCCAGGTAGAAACCACGCGGGCTTGTTTGCTTTCAGCGGCGAACGTCTTCGGTAGTACAAGTGTAGCGCCTGCAGCGCTGATGCTGGTGATCCATTGGCGGCGAGAAATCATGTGGTCTCTATTCTTTGAAATTGGATGATTGGTTTGTGCTGATGTGTTCTTTAGAAAACTGCGCGGCGCCGATTAAGGCGAGCTGTCCGTGGTCGATTACTTGCACGCAAGCTTGGCGCATCACCGCACTCATAACACCTTTATCAATGAGGCGCGCTGCAAATTCACTGCGCTGCAAGAAAGGCCAAATTAAGGAAGGAATGCCGCCCGCCAAAATAACGCGTTGCGCACTTGAGCTGATACAGAGGTCAGCCACGATACTGCCTAACCACCCACAAAAAACAGATAGGCTTTTCTCGGCCATAGCATCGCTTGCTGTCATCGCCGCTTCGCTAACCCCTGCTGGTGTACTCAATGTCGGACTAGCGCCTTCGATCGCGCACAGTGCACGATAGATGTTGAGGAGACCCGGCCCAGATAAAACGCGTTCCACGTCCACGTAAGACCATTGTTTTCTCAACTCGTGAACGATGGCTGCCTCCAACTCATTGGATGCCGCCAAACTGATGTGACCTGCCTCGCTCGCGAGCACTTGTGAGGCTTGCCCAGCGCGCCCCGGTAACCAGAAAGCAGCACCGAGGCCAGTACCGGGGCCCATCACTAATGCTGGTCCAGTATAGTTTGTATGCGGTGCGCCACAGAGCAATTGCAAATCGGATGCCTGTAAGGTCGGCACGGCGTGGGCTAGGGCGACGAAATCATTGAGTAGTGAAATCGATTGCTGTGGAAATGTTTGACGTAACTGTTGTATGCGCACAGGCCAGGGCATATTGGCTTGCGCCGCGACATCGCCATCAATAATCGGCGCAGCGACGGCCAATACCAAATCGAGATGCTGCCCACTTGCATGCTGGGATTGATAGTGCTGAAGCAAAGCTTCAAGAGTAACAAAGTCACGACAGGCGAATTTCTCCACATGGGCCAAGGAAATCGCTGGCACCGATGTTTCAGAATTGCCCCAAGTAGCGATGGCCAATCGTGCATGGGTGCCACCGATGTCAGCAACTAGAGCGGCTCGATTTGTCATAGAATTGAATTGAGTAGCAACATGGAGGTGTTCGAAAATGCGCAGTTTGGTCGTCTGAGTGTAGCCTATTTTACTTGTACTCTTCCACGCAGAATAGTTCGTCATGATACAAGCGCTGCAGTTTAGCCTCACCATTGCTAAACAAGAGTCTTACTGATTGACAGCCTGTAGACCGTCAGGAGAATGCAAGCCCTATACAAAGAAAGATGCATTTAAAACATGAAATGTCCCATAGATCATTCGACTTTAGTCACTACTCAATTTGGAGGAAGGAATCTCCATCGTTGTGAGGCCGGTTTACACTCAGGCGCACTCGTTATCGTCAATTCTCGTACAATCACCCCATCATTGTTTACCCACTCCTAGCCTCAGCTAGGGCTAGCTTTATGCCTTCTCGTTTCCCGCCTCACGCCGTTTCTCAATTACGCACGCTGCGCTTACAGCGTAGTACGCGTCCATTTCTAGCCCGCGGTGGGCCGCATGGTGAACGTTGTGCGGGATGTCGTTTATTGCCCTCCTACTGTATTTGCGACTGGCGCACCATCGTACCGACGAATGCCGCTGTATGCTTATTGATGTCGGATACCGAACCTTTAAAACCGAGCAATACCGGATGGCTGATTGCCGATGTGGTGCCAGATACGTTTGCGTTTGCGTGGGCGCGTACCGAAGTGGACCCCGCGTTGTTGACATTGTTAGACGACCCGCAATGGCAGCCCTACGTGGTGTTTCCGGGTGAGTTTGTCGACCCAGCACGCGTCGTCAACGACATCTTGCCAGCATCTACGGAAGTCGATTCAGTTCCTGCAAAACCGAAGAGACCTTTATTTATTTTGCTCGATGCGACTTGGTCCGAGGCGCGTAAGATATTTAAGAAGAGTCCCTATCTTTTGCGCTTCCCTGTATTGAGTTTGCAGCCAGAACAAATTTCAAACTATCGTCTACGTCGCTCACGTCGCGATGATCATTTCTGTACTGCCGAAGTGGCTGCCTTGTGTTTAGAACTCGCAGGTGAAACGCATGCTGCCCAAACCATGGATGCGTATTTGGATCTGTATACCGAGCATTATCTGCGTGCGAAAATGCAGCAGAAATTGAATTGGGAAGATGATATCCACCAAACTTTGCGTACGTTGCGCGAAAAAGTTTAGTGCTGAGACTCCCTTCTCCCGCTGGCGGGAGAAGGGTTAGGGATGAGGGAAGTTCAGAAACAAGAACGCGAATTTATCTGCGAATACTACTTCGCTAACGCCGCTTCAATCGCTTCAATAGTACGCGGCAATTTCCCACTCATATTGCGATTTCCTTCTGGCGTGACTAGCAATACGTCTTCGATACGTACACCAATGCCGCGCCATTTTGCATCGACATCATTCGCATCGCTAGGAATGTAGATGCCAGGCTCAACAGTCAAAGCCATGCCCGCTTGCAAAACGCGTTGCCCGCCGCGTTTACCTGGCTCCATTTGATAGCCACCCGCATCATGAACATCCAGCCCTATCCAATGGCTAATGCCATGCATGGTAAAGCGACTATACGCGCCACTCTTGTATAAACTATCTTTGTCGCCTTTGAGAATGCCGAGATCGACCAAGCCATCACTCATCACGCGCATCGCGGCATCGAAGCCTTCATGATGTAAGCGCCCTGCTTTGACTAAATCGATGGCCGTATTTTGCGCCTTCAAGACTAGCTCGTAGATTGCTTTTTGTTCTTTCGAAAACTTGCCTGACACTGGCCATGTACGAGTGACATCAGCCGTGTAGTAACCGACTTCCGCACCCGCATCGAGTAACATCACGCCGTTTTTCTCAAGCGCATGATCGTTCGTCACATAATGCAAAGTGCAGCTATTGCCGCCGGCACCAGCGATAGTGTCATAGCCCGTAAAACGTGCGCCTAAACGACGTGTCGTTCCTTGGAAGGCTGCTGCCACTTCACCTTCATTGCTGGCCGTTAAGGACGCTTTCATCGCCGCCAGATGGCCAGCAGCGGTGACATCGACTGCGTTTTGCAGCATCTCAATTTCAGCTGGCTGTTTAATCAAGCGCATTTCCGCGACGAGATTGCGTCCATCGACCAGAACTTTTTTATAGCTGGCATGGTTGTTATCGCTACCAAAGGGATAAACCAAATCGAGTGCTTTTTTACGGAAGTCTTCATCAAAATTCGAAATCAAAACCACGCGTTGCGCCTTGGCGATCGCTTCTTTCAGCGTTTTTTCTGCGGCGGGGAAAGATTCAGATTGATCCGCACCTTGTTTCACCGCACCTTCCACGCCCAAACGCGCACCGTCATAACGTTCACGTCGAGCATCACGCGCTCTCACCAACAAGGTGTAAGGCTTATCACTGTCTGCATTCAAAATTGCGACGGATTCTGCTTCTTCTATCCCCGTTAAATAGTAAAAATCAGAATCTTGGCGATACATATGATGACTATCGCCATTGCGGTTTTGTTCTGGCATGGACTTGATAATGGCGATGGTACCGGGCCCCATTTTCTTTAATTCAGCCAATAAACGCGCCCGATTCCCCGCGAAGAAACTGGCAGGAAGACGGGTGGCATGAAAGCTTTGCGCCGATTTCTGTACACCGTTCTCAGCTGCAGACGCTGCACTCATCACGCAAATCGGCGCACAAAGTGCAAAAACCAAGGCAGGTAGACAGGCGAAACGAATTTGGGATACGGTTTTCGACACGGTTGTAGACATAAGCGCCTCCAGAGAGAATAAGTTTTGTAATTGGGATATCTGACCACAATTCTGAACCAGAGTTTCCGTTGCAGACAAGTTTATTGCGGAAATTGTGGAATTTGGGTTTGGTTTGGTCTTTTCATGGGGTGAGAGGCTTTGTTGTGCCAGTCCTAATAATGGCATACTGTGATGTCAATAAACCCACAAAAATTTGGCTTAATGATGCTGAAAAAATTACTGTTTGTCGCCCTATTTCTAGCGAGCGCTGTGCCTTTTACTGAGGCAAGAGCGCAGAGTGCTAAAGAACTGATGTTTGGAAATGCGCAAGCCGAGGCCTTGGTCAAGGAAGGCAATGTTCTGTGGTCATATCAGAAAGCCGATGAAGCTTTAGAAAAATATAGACAAGCGAGTGTGGCCGATCCTAAAGCCTCGGCACCATGGTCTGCGCAAGCCTCCATTTTCTACACCGCTGCTAGGTTTACCAAACCAGAATTCGTTGATGAGTATCGTGCTCGTGCCAAAGCTTTGGCCGAAAAAGCTTTGCAAATTAATCCTGATGACCCCGCTGCATCTGAAATTTTACGTAGCTTGATCGCGCCTTCTGCGAAGCGTGACGACACTACAAATCAAGATGCTGCACGTCTGTTCTCCGAGGCAGAAGATTTGTTTCAACGTCATGATTTCAAAGCGGCGGTACTGAAATATGAAGCTGCCGCCGCGTTAGATCCACAATTTGCCAAAGCAGTGTTGTACGCAGGGGATGCGTATTTTCAGATGCAAGACTTTGATCAAGCTGAAAAGTTTTATCGCAAAGCACTTGAAATCGATCCGAGAAATTTTCAAGGATGGCGGTTTCTGGCACATGCACAAGAAAAATTGGGGCGCCCATATGAAGTGATTAAATTGTCTTTAATTAAGTCAATTGAAATTCAACCCAATTACATGCCGGCGTGGGATTGGTATGAAGCGGTTTCA
>CALKVB010000578.1 GCA_937996605.1 uncultured Oxalobacteraceae bacterium
AAAAACTGCATCACACCGTTAAGGGCTTGTAGCGAATACGTTTTGGTTTTGCACCTTCCTCACCGAGACGCTTTTTCTTGTCAGCTTCATACTCTTGGTAATTGCCATCGAAGAAAGTCACTTGTGAGTTGCCTTCAAATGCCAAAATATGTGTGGCAATACGATCTAAGAACCAACGGTCATGTGAAATCACCATTACGCTGCCAGCGAATTCCAATAAAGCATCTTCGAGTGCGCGTAAAGTTTCGACATCGAGATCATTGGAAGGTTCATCGAGCAACAAGACATTACCACCTTGCAGCAGCGTCTTCGCCAAATGTAAGCGCCCGCGTTCACCACCAGATAAATTACCCACGATTTTTTGTTGATCGCCACCTTTAAAGTTGAAGCGACCGAGGTAAGCACGTGAAGGCATTTCGAAACGACCGACCGTCAAAATGTCAGCGCCATTGGCTACATCTTCAAACACGGTTTTGGTATTGCCAAGGTCTTCGCGAGATTGATCAACCAAAGAAATTTTTGCCGTTTGTCCGAGTATCACTTCTCCACTATCAGGTTGCTCCAACCCTTTGATCATCTTGAACAAAGTTGATTTACCTGCACCGTTAGGTCCAATGATACCGACGATCGCACCTGGTGGGATCTTGAAGCTGAGATTGTCAATCAACAAGCGATCACCAAAGGCTTTGCTGACGTTCTTAAACTCAATGACTTCATTACCCAAGCGCTCTGCCACAGGGATAAAGATCTCTTGGGTTTCATTGCGTTTTTGGTACTCGTGTTCGCTCATTTCATTGAAGCGTGCTAAACGTGCCTTACTCTTAGCTTGACGGGCCTTAGGATTTTGGCGCGCCCACTCCAATTCTTTTTGCAAGGCTTTTTGGCGCGCGGATTCAGTCGCTTCTTCTTGCTTCAAACGGGCTTGTTTTTGATCGAGCCATGAAGAGTAATTGCCTTTCCAAGGAATACCTGCACCACGATCTAATTCCAAAATCCATTCTGCAGCATTGTCGAGGAAGTAGCGGTCATGGGTGATCGCTACTACGGTGCCAGGGAAGCGCAGCAAGAATTGCTCTAACCAATCAACTGATTCTGCATCCAAATGGTTGGTTGGTTCGTCGAGCAATAACATGTCCGGTTTTGACAAGAGCAAACGGCAAAGCGCGACACGACGTTTTTCACCACCGGACAACACGCCAATTTTTGCATCCCATGGTGGCAAGCGCAGGGCGTCAGCGGCCATTTCTAATTGCAATTCAACATTGTCACCCGCTGAGGCAGAAATGATCGCTTCCAAACGTGCTTGTTCATTCGCTAGCGCGTCGAAGTCAGCATTTTCGTCGGCGTAGGCCGCGTACACTTCTTCCAGTTTTGCTTTCGCTTCGAACACTTCACCGAGCGCGCTTTCAACGGCTTGGCGTACTGTTTGTTCCGGGTCAAGTTGCGGTTCTTGTGGCAGATAACCGATATTCAGGTTAGGCATAGGCACTGCTTCACCTTGGATATCTTTATCGATACCCGCCATGATTTTCAGCAAGGAAGACTTACCGGAGCCATTCAGGCCCAAAACACCAATTTTGGCGCCAGGGAAAAAGGAGAGGGAAATATCTTTCAGGATTTGACGTTTCGGCGGCACGATTTTGCCGACGCGGTTCATGGTATAGACGTAATTGGCCATTTTTAAGCTTTTTTTTGTGATTAATGCGAAGACCTCAAGGATACCGCAAGAGGGCATAGAAGAGGGGTAAAAAACGATTTTGAATTAGCAAAATTAGCTTCGTTAAATATTGAAAAATCAAGGTGATAACTCGTCATGAATTGGCAAACCCTTTTATATTGATGCTTCTTTTAGGGTAATTGAAGTTTGATTTGCACCACCGTTACAACAAAAAATGAATATTTCAGATGGGAAAGATGATTCACTTGCTCTGTTTCGCCATATAAAGTTAATATGAGCGCAAAGCGCCTGTCGTGGTCAAAAGCGCTGCTTTTGACGACTTTCCCACCCAGATAGTGAAAATTGTTCTATCTTAAAAGTTTGCTAAAATTATGATTTTAGCCAGATATAGAAATCGTTTTTGCAGCTGGCACTTGGCGAACGTGAGATATTTGTACTTGTGTTCAATTGATGCTGTGCCTTAGATAGTACATATGGAATCAATTATCAAACATTTGATGGAAATTACAGGACATCGTGACCACGATCTTCTGAATATTTCCGTTATCTCCGCTCTAAGCGAGCTGACCAATGCGGGTCGGGCGCGTGTTCTCGATATTTTGCATGTAGGCGAAAAAATATTCGTTAAACCGCAAATTACCATCATCGACGGCAAACTCGCACCATCCGAAGATATGTCAGGCGTGGTGTCACCTGAAGTGCCTGTCGAACAATACCCCCAGCTTGCAGCGGCTTTGAGTCAGCATGAAAACTCAGCGGAGCTGTTGGCTGACAACGGCGATCGCACCATATGGTTGCCGGTGTGGATGAATGAAAAGGTGAACGTTTGCCTTGAAATCATGAATCCCGATACCTATACAGAGAATACCAAAGAGGTGATGGGCGGGATTTTGGTGGTGTATCGTAATTTCCAAAACTTACTAGATTACTCTGAACGTGACTCTTTAACTGGCCTGTTAAATCGTAAAACTTTCGATGACAATTTCTCGAAAATTTTACGTACAAGCGTACAAAAACAGAGTTTGATCGACGCTGAAAAAGGAGACGTGGAGGTCGAACGTCGTCACAGCGATCGTGAAAAGCAGCATTGGTTGGCTGTGTTAGATATCGATCACTTCAAACGCGTGAATGATCAATTCGGACATTTATACGGTGATGAAGTTTTGATTTTGGTTGCCAATTTGATGCGGTCTTCTTTCCGCCCAACCGATAAGTTATTCCGTTTCGGCGGCGAAGAGTTCGTCATTTTATTGCGTTCAACTTCGAAAGAAGACGCCAAAATGATCTTTGAGCGTTTCCGCGAGAATGTTGCGCGCTATCCATTCCCTCAAGTCGGCACTGTGACAATTAGTATAGGTTTCGCCCATATCGATCCTTTTGAGCCAGCGGTTGGTATCATCGGGCGTGCTGACCAAGCCTTGTATTTTGCGAAGAGCAACGGGCGCAATCGAGTTTGTCACTACGAAGATTTAGTGAGCTCAGGTGAACTGCGCATCGAAGTTTCACAAGATAGCGTCGAATTCTTCTAACGCACCAGCACCCTAAATTAGGGGCTGCAGTGATGCTGCAGCCTTTTTATTTGCAAGCAGTTTTTGCATACTCTTCCGACTAAGCAGCGCCATGGAACTTCGCCAACTTCGTTATTTCGTCGCCATAGTTGATCATGGTTCTCTATCGCGTGCGGCACGTGTCTTACATATTGTGCAGCCAGCATTGACTCAACAATTGCAACAATTAGAAGAGGAGCTAGGCGCAACGCTATTGCATCGTTCGGCACAAGGGATGCAAGCAACGGATGCAGGTAAGATTTTTTATGAACATGCGCTAGCGATACTCAAACAAGTTAGTGATGCTAAGTCTGCAGTTAGTCAGTCGACAGATAAACCTTCTGGAACGGTAGCTTTGGGTATTCCGCAAAGTGCATCGGGTGCATTGGCTTTCCCTCTTTTGACCGCGGTGCGTGCGGCTTATCCAGAAATTGTTTTTCAGTTGACAGAAGAACTGACGGGAAATCTCACAGAGCAGCTGGCATCCGGACGTTTAAATTTGGCGATTCTGTTTGATGATGGACAGCTCAATAAATTTTCTACCACGCCTTTGGTTGAGGAAGAGATGATGTTTATTACCAAGGCCGACTCGCAATTTGCTTGCAAGAAGAAAACGATCAGCCTAGCGAAGGCTCTGCAAGTACCTTTGATTTTGCCGAGCATACAGCACGGTGTTCGTCCACGCATTGAACAGGTGGTGCGTCAGCAAGGATTGAAAATCGAACACGTCATCGACATTACCTCGATTGCGATTTTGAAATCCGCTATTCTTGCCGACATGGGAGCGACGATTTTGCCTGTCTCACCTTTGTTAGCAGAAATAGAACGTGGTGAAATGCGAGCTTGTTCAATTAGCGATGTCAAGCTTTCGCGGACGGTTAGTTTGTGTGCCTCAAAAAATATTCCTCTGACCAATGCCGCAATGGCTGTCGAAAAACTCGTGCTCGAGTTAAGTAGCGATCTCGTTACCAGCGGTAAGTGGATCGGTGCTCAAGTTCTAAAATCCAATCATTAAATTCATGAATAGCCAAGATTTAAAGCGGCGCATTGCCACGACTGAGCTGGTCGGATGGGTATTGTTTTGGGCGATGATGGTCGCAGTTGAGGTCCAAGATTATCAACGCAACGGCGGGAAAAATTATTGGCAGCCAGTGTTGTGGCAGCTCTCATCTGCCTTTGTCGTCAACGCATTGTTGTATGCGCTAAGTCCCATTCTCAATGATCAACAACTAATGCGTACGCCTGGTCGTTGGTTTGCACGGGTTTTGTTGTGGCATCCATTAGTATGTGTGGTCTTTATCTGTGCCGTGTTTGCGATTCGACATGCAGTTTATGCGGCCATGGGACATCAATATCAACACGAGTCTTGGGACAAGGTTTTCCTCTACGAGACTATCAAGTTGAGTCTTTTTTTGAGTTTGTTTTACGTCATTTTTTTTGGTATTCAATCGTATATGTTGTTGGTCGATGAGCGCGAAAAAGCGGCCTTAGCTTTGGCGCAATTACAGAAAGCGCAGCTGCAACGTCTGACACAACAGATGCAACCACATTTCTTGTTTAATGCACTCAACACCATATCCTCGCTGATGTATTCCGACTTGAAAGCTGCCGATACCGCTATTAGTCGGCTGGCAGATTTGTTACGAGCAAGTTTAGATTTGAATCAGGAAGATACGACGGCATTGCAAAAAGAAGTCGAAATGTTGGAGGCGTATGCGCAATTGATGTCCTTACGTTTCGTGGATCGAGTGCAGATTGATTGGCAGATTGAAGCGAGTACCTTAGCTTGTCGCGTACCAGTCTTAGCGCTACAAACCTTGTTGGAGAATACGTTCAAACATACCGTGGAAAAAAGTTCGGGTTTAACTACCATACAGATTCAAGCGTACTTTAAGGGGGATAGACTCGAACTGGTGGTGCAAGATGATACCGGCGTGTTATTGCCAGCTTCAGGTGGTGTGGGGCTGAATAATTTACGTCAGCGCTTGATTTCTATTTATGGTGAGGGTGCAGAGCTTTTGATTCAAACTCGAGCAAAAGGCGGTGTGCGCACAGTTATTTTGATTCCTCGCTCGCAGGCAAAACCATGAAAACGCACTACCAAATCGCGATTGTTGATGATGAGCGACCTGCAAGGGAAAAATTGTGTCGTCTACTGCAAGAGCATTGGGCCGATGCACAGCTCTTTCAAGCCGCCGACGGTAAGGCAGCCTTAGACTTGGTCGCAGAGCGCAAGATTGACTTAGTGTTTTTAGACATTCAAATGCCAGAGATCGATGGTTTGCAAGTGGCACAATCCTTGAGCACACCGATGCCCGATATTATTTTTGTCACGGCGTTTGATCAATTTGCATTGCAAGCTTTCGATGCCAATGCCATTGACTACCTTCTCAAACCCTATGATGAAGCGCGCTTTTTACGTGCGATCAATAAGCTGCGTGCCAGAAATCTTCCGACGACACAGACGCATGAGGCACCATTGCTAATCAGTGATCGTGGGCTGGTTAAAGTAGTGCAGATCAAGGACATCATCTGGGCAGAAGCAGCAGACAACTATGTGATGATTCATACGCATGATCAGCAGTACATGATGCGGCAAACCTTGAGCGGACTGGCTGAGCGCCTTGGGGCGCATTTCGCACGTTGCCATCGCAGATTTCTCGTGCGACTTGAGCACATCGTAGAAAGTCGAATGTTGGCGAAAGGCGATGCAGAATTAGTTCTGTCAAACGGTGTGGTGATCTCGTGTAGTCGACAATATCGCGATGAGTTGATGCAACGCCTCAGTTAAGTATTCTTTTAGTCGCTGCCTGCATACCCAGATTTGCATGAAAATTGACTAGTAGTTGTGCAAGCTTCCAATTCGCCACCGAATTGACCCACTTTACCCCATTTTGCTTGGTGCACGAAGACGCTTTGATTACAGTGCATTCATTCTTCTTTTTTTATGATCGGATGAATGATGACTGCAATCAGTGTGATGTCAAAATCAAGCGAAGCCGTCAAGTCACTTGAGGCTATTGGCAACGGTGAGCGCCTGTATTTTCTCGATTGGGTGCGCATCTTCGCCTTTTGTCTGCTTATTTTTTATCATGTAGGTATGTACTATGTCACATGGTATTGGCATATAAAAAGCGATTCCGCGAGTAATACCATAGAACCGCTGATGTTCTTAACTAGTCCATGGCGTATGAGCTTGTTGTTCTTGGTGTCTGGTGTCGCAACGCGCTTTATGTTGGGCAAACAGAAGGCCACGAGCTTCGCCTCATCCCGTAGTTTGCGAATTTTATTGCCTTTGATTTTTGGTATGGCGGTCATCGTGCCACCTCAGGCTTACCTTGAAGTCGTGCAGCGACTAAATTATCTAGGAAGCTATAGCGATTTTTTAAACTTGTACTTCCATAACTATCGAGGCTTTGTAATTGAAGGCAAACGTCTGGTCCTGCCGACTTGGAATCACTTATGGTTTTTGCCCTACCTTTGGGTATATTCGATACTGATTGCTCTCTTTGTCGGCACTGCACCTGGTTTGATCGCTTCGCTTGAACGATGGATAGGAAAGTGGTTTCGTGGGATTTGGATTCTGCTTGTGCCAGTCGCTTATTTAGCACTGATCCGTATTAACCTCTTAAGTGATCATCCGCCGAGCAATAATCTCACTAACGATTGGTATAACCATGCTAATTACTTGTTCTTCTTCATGAGCGGCTTTCTATTGGCGACGCAAACGCATTTTTGGTTCGAGTTGGCACAGAAACGTTGGCGTAGTTTGGTGTTGGCAGTGTGCGGGTGGGTGTTTCTCATTTCTTACTTCGCCTATTACAACGATAATCACGAAGCATCGCAGGCTATGCTGTATTTCCAACGCGCCGTGTGGACCTTTATGGCATGGAACGCGATTCTGGCGTTATGTGGTTTCGCACGTCAACATTGGAACAGAGATCATCCTTTACG
>CALKVB010000579.1 GCA_937996605.1 uncultured Oxalobacteraceae bacterium
CGAAGACACTCTTTCCCTACACGACGCTCTTCCGATCTACTACAATCGCAGCCTTGCCTTAGTCAGAGACTCGCCAAGTGCCAGACTTCAAGGTATGCTTCAGCACTCGTCAGACTGACACTACAAAGCATCCGAATCGTTTGCCGCAAGCTCATATTGGCTCCTTGGAACATGAATCCCGAACTTAACGTCGACTTTGAAGCAATTTTCCGCATGGCACCGGTTGGTATGTGCGTGTCTCAGAATCGACGCATTATTGCCTGTAACGACGCCATGGCTGCCATGTTTGGTTTTTCTAAAGAAGCCTTGATCGGTGAATCATTCTTGATGTTATACCCTAGTTCCGACGAATTTGAACGTACGGGCGCGCGCATCGTACCAATTCTGAACGCAACTGGATGGTATTCCGACGAACGCATCATGAAACGAGCGAACCAAGAACTGTTTTGGTGCCATGTTTCTGGACGATCGCTTCACCCCGAAGATCCTCATGCGGCTGGCATCTGGACCTTCGATGATCTTAGCGCCAAACGTTCGGTATCGCCCGAAATGACAGCGCGGGAGCGTGAGATTGCCGCCCTGATTGTTGATGGTCAAACTAGCAAAATGATCGCTCGCCAACTCGAACTCAGTCCACGGACCGTCGAGATGTATCGCGCTAAATTAATGAAAAAGCTCAACGCCGCGAGTTCAAGCGAACTCATCAACAAATTATTGCGTATCGCTACTTGAGCCCTCCTGCGCTCGAATGAATTGACTGTATCACGCAAACGATTGTAAGCGATCATTTGCCGAGCAAATAGAGCTTTGCATTGCTCCCAAAGCGAGGAAGCAACATCTTCCGTTCCTAGCAATTTACGGATTTAGTGAGAATGCTGCTACGCACCAACGAAAAACTCAACAACCGATATGGAAACGATTCCAAATACGCAAAAAGCATGCTAATCTTATATTTGAAATCGTTTTCAGAAAAGCGACTTCTCGATGATCTGAATGGGATTCAGCGCAGTCTGTCGTTTGATTTTGGGTTCGCCCCTATCTCAACAGTAAGAGCGAATGGCGCACGATCTTGAGAAAGTATTTTCTGAATAATGATTTCGCTTGCCGCCTTGCACAGCACAAGACGACAGGAAAACAAAGTGCTCAAATTTGCTCGATAGAGTTGTGGCAATGTCGTCCGGACCGTCATTGCTGGTTTGCTCTATGATGCGCCCCCCGTGTTTGGTCACCACAAGCTTGTAAGGGTTCACAACAGCTGGTTTGCTAATTTTATTTTCCAATTAAAAAAGAGAGACGATATGAACACGCTTAGCCAACTCCCCTCAATACAGAGTTCACAATCCGACCTAAGACAAGTCGGTACAACTTTGGGCAAACTATTTAAACTCAGTATCTGCAGCCTAGCCCTGATGCAGGGCTTTAACGCTGAAGCCGTACAACCACTGAGCACCAGCGGCAATAAAGTTCTCGCGGGCGGCCAGGTTGCTAGCTTTGCAGGAAATAGCCTCTTTTGGAGCAACAACAATTGGGGTGGTGAAAAATTTTATAACGCTGGCGTTGTCAGCACCTTAAAACGCGACTGGAAATCGAATATTGTCCGCGCCGCAATGGGTGTCAATGATGATGGCGGCTACCTGCAAGACCCAGCAAGCAATAAGGCTCGCGTCAAGGCGGTGGTCGATGCCGCAATCGCCAACGATATGTATGTCATTATCGATTGGCATACCCATCATGCAGAAGACTACCAAGCACAGTCGATCGCCTTCTTCCAAGAAATGGCTCGTACCTACAAGAACTATCCCAATGTGATTTACGAGATCTATAACGAACCCTTACAAGTCTCGTGGAGTGGCACGATCAAACCCTACGCCAATGCTGTGATCTCCGCGATTCGTGCTATCGATCCAAACAATCTCATTATCGTGGGTACGCCACAATGGTCGCAAAAAGTGGACGAAGCTTCACGTGACCCTATCACGGGATATAAAAATATCGCTTATACCCTGCACTTCTATGCCGGTAGCCACGGCCAATACCTGCGTGATTGGGCGACCACGGCCTTGAATAATGGCATCCCGCTTTTCGTTACCGAATGGGGTTCTGTTGGCGCATCAGGCGATGGTGGCGTGAATGCAGGCGAAACCGCAGCCTGGGTCGACTTCATGAAGCGCAATAACATCAGCAATGCAAACTGGGCGCTCAACGACAAAAACGAAGGTGCCTCCGCCTTAGTGCCTGGCGCTAGCGCGACCGGTAATTGGAGCCCATCACAACTAACTTCCTCTGGCAATCTCGCCAAAAACATTATCTCCACTTGGCCAAGTAGCACACCGAGCACTTGCACGACGTTCACCGCTCCGGGCACACTTGAAGCAGAAGCATTTTGTAATATGTCTGGTGTACAAACCGAATCAAGCAGCGACGCTGGCGGCGGTCAAAATGTTGGCTATATCGATACCGGCGATTGGATGAGCTACAACGTTGATGTGCCTGCTGCCGGTAGCTATAAAGTCAGCTATCGCGTCGCTAGCCCCAACAGTACTGGGCTGCTCCAGTTGGAACAAGCTGGCGGTACGCCTAGTTACGGCAGCGTAAATATTCCCTACACCGGTGGATGGCAAACATGGACAACAATTAGCCACACCGTCAATCTCGCTGCGGGCAAACAAAACTTTGCCATATCCGCGAAAAGTGGCGGATTTAACCTCAATTGGATTAAGTTAGATCGGAAGAGCGTCGTGTAGGGAAAGAGTGTCTTCGCCTGTGTAGATCT
>CALKVB010000580.1 GCA_937996605.1 uncultured Oxalobacteraceae bacterium
TCTATTACTGAAGCACAATTAGTTGAGGGCTTGTCTGCCGCGGATGCTGAGCGTGTTAAACAAGCACTTGAGTTCGTTACTCCATATTACGAAGATCATTGCATCATCACCGAACAAAATGCCCTGCAGTTTGCGGTCGGTGTGGCGTCGACTTTAGCGATGCTAAAGACGGATGTGGATACTCGCATTGCTGCCCTATTGTTTGAATTAACGGAAGCGAATCCTCTAGCTGCAGAGAAAATCGAAGCACGATTCGGCAAAGAAATTAGTGAACTCGTAGCAGGTGTCCGCCGTTTGTTGCGCTTACGTGAAGCGACGCTTACTCAGCATGATGTCGGTCGAGGAAAGGACGAAGCTGAACGTACAGCATCGCAGATGGAAGTTTTGCGCAAGATGGTGTTGGCGATGGCAAATGACATGCGTGTGGTGTTGGTGCGCCTCGCCTCGCGTCTTACCTCTTTGCGTTATTTTGCTGAGTGCAAACGTGACGATGGAGCGGTTCAACAATATGCCAGCGAAACCATGGATCTATACGCACCCTTGGCGAATCGACTCGGGGTGTGGCAGTTGAAATGGGAATTGGAAGATTTGTCGTTTCGCTTTTTAGAGCCTGAGCAGTACAAGAAAATCGCTAAGATGCTCGAAGAAAAGCGCGTTGAACGTGAAAGTTTTGTGGTCTCCGCTATTGCTCGGCTTGAAAAAGAGTTGGCTGCAGTCGGCGTGAAAGCCGAGGTCAGTGGGCGCCCTAAGCACATCTTTAGTATTTGGAAAAAGATGAAAGGGAAGAAGGTTGACTTTGATGAGCTCTACGATGTGCGTGCTTTCCGTGTCATTGTGGAGGACATCAAAGATTGTTATACGGTCTTAGGTATTCTCAATAATTTGTGGACGCCGATTCCGAAAGAATTTGACGATTACATTTCTAGGCCAAAACCCAACGGATATAAATCTCTACATACCGTTGTGATTGTCGATGATGGTCGTCCTCTCGAAGTGCAGATTCGCACCAAAGAAATGCATCAGTTTTCAGAGTTTGGTGTGGCGGCTCACTGGCGTTATAAAGAGACAGGTGGCTCGAATTTTTCAGCGCAAGAATACGATGAGAAAATTGCTTGGCTGCGCCAATTACTGGCTTGGAAAAATGAAGTATCTGACGTAGTTGTTGATCAAGAACAGCTGCAGCGTGAATGGGTGGAGAAGGTCAAGGCTGCCACCTTAGATGACCGTATCTACGTGCTGACGCCGCAAGCCAGGGTGATTGAATTGCCGAGCGGTGCGACGCCTGTTGATTTTGCGTATCAATTGCATACCGATGTCGGGCATCGCTGTCGCGGTGCGCGCGTTGACGGTGTGATGATGCCGCTCCATACTCGCCTCAAAAATGGCCAGACTGTTGAAATTATTACGCTCAAAGTTGGTTCAATTCAAACTGGACCTTCACGAGATTGGCTGACACCGGAATACACCGTTGGCACTCGTACTCGAAGTAAGATACGTGCATGGTTTAACGCTATCGATCAGCAAGAAACGCTCAGTACAGGGCGTGGCATGATAGAAAAAACTTTGCAGCGTGAAGGTAAAACTTCAGTCAATTTAGAAGAATTAGCACGTAAGCTGGGTTTTGCGACGGTTGATGAACTCTTCCTCTCGGTTGGGAAAGAAGAGTTTAGTTTGCGTCAAGTTGAAACGGCCTTGCGTGATAATCCTGAAAGCGAAGTTGCCCCCGAGTTTGTTATCGCGAATAAGAGCCGAGCTTCGAGTGTGATTCAAGGTGCGAAGTCAGGGGTGTTGGTGGTAGGAACCGACGGCCTGATGACGCAACTCGCACGTTGCTGCAAGCCAGCGCCACCCGATGATATTGTCGGTTTTGTGACGCGGGGCAAAGGGGTTTCTATCCATCGTCTGACCTGCAAGAATTTCGCTGAGATGCGGAGCAAAGCACCTGAGCGCCTAATTCAAACAACATGGGGAGATGGTGGTCGCGATACGGTTTACCCGGTTGATATTTTCGTGATGGCGCAAGACCGTCAAGGCTTGTTGCGCGATATCTCCGAGATTTTTTCACGTGAAAAAATCAATGTCATCGGCGTCAATACACAAAGTGCTAAAGGTCAAGCAAAGATGTCATTTACAGTGGAAATTAATGGCACGACGCAGCTGCAAAAGTCCTTGAATATTATTCGTGAGGTGGGTGGGGTACAAGAGGTCCGTCGCTCTTAGTACTTACTCATAAATCCAATTCTCGGGCGCAGCTCTTTGTTGCAAATGCTCGCCGTATTGACATACGGCTGTGCTTTGCGCCTTGAACTTCATTCCGATAATTGAATTTCTGGAGAAGTCAGGTTGTGCGGAATCTGTACACACTTTTGATATTGATATGTTGGCGATACTTGTATATCGAATTGCTTCCAGTTGCTATATCTTATCGTTAAAAGTTTATATGAAAATTTATCTTGATGATGAGCGGCCCACGCCCGAAGGGTGGGTTCGCGTCTATTGGTCTGAAGAGGCAATTTTGTTATTGGAAAGCGGATCCGTCACAGAAATTAGCCTAGACCATGATCTCGGAGATGATGAGCGTGGAACTGGTTATGACGTTGTACTTTGGATTGAAGAGGCCGTGATGACTCGTGGATTTCGATCGCCGAAAATAACCGTACATTCCGCAAATTCTTCTGCGAAACAAAAAATGGAAGCGGGTATTCGCTCTATTCAAGCTTTTGCTGATCAACAATGTGCGAGCTAGTTCTTAATGCTGATGATTACACTCAGCCTCTTCAAATTCCTCATCTCTCAATACTTCCGCCTGTAGCGTAATGTGATCAATGCCGTGTTTGTCTAACAGCATTTTTTTGATGCTTTCCAAGATTCTTGGCCAGGCTAAAAGGTCGTCGATTTCTAAGTGACCGATCAAGGCCGGTTGGCCGGGTGACATGTCCCAAATGTGGAGATCGTGTACTGAGGCCACCCCGGGAGTCGCTTCTAGGTCTTCACCGATTTTGACGAAGTCGATGTGATGCGGTACGCCTTTCATTAAAAAATGGAAGGAGTCTTTGATGACAGAGAAAGTCGATTTGAGGATCAGCAATGATACGAAGATCGATAAGATAGGGTCAATTGGCATCCAACCGGTGTAGGCAATGATGGCGCCTGAAATGATGGCTGCCACTGAACCCAAAAGATCACCCATGACGTGTATGAGTGCTGCTTTGGTATTCATGCTTTCTTTGTCATGAGAAAGCACCCAAGCGACGATAATATTGATCGCAAGACCAATTGCCGCAACGACCATCACTGTGGTGCCTTGTACTGGTTCTGGCTTAAAAGGGCGTTGAATCGCCTCATAGCTAATCCAAGCGACGACGCCAG
>CALKVB010000581.1 GCA_937996605.1 uncultured Oxalobacteraceae bacterium
CGCTGTAAAAGCAGGAAAAATGGCAGACGAAGTTCTACAAAGAGTTAGAGAAAAATTGGGTTACTAAGAAAACTCAACTTTAAATAAAGAAACATATGAACCAACTCGACCAACTAAAACAGTACACCACCGTTGTCGCCGATACCGGTGATTTTCAATCCATGCAAGCGTACACACCGCGCGATGCGACTACCAATCCATCGTTGATTTTAAAGGCTGTGCAAAAGCCCGAGTATCAACCACTTTTAGCCCAAGCTGTAGCCGCCAACAAAGACAAATCAAGCGAAGCCATTATCGACCAATTGCTGATTAGTTTCGGTTTGAAGATTCTTGAAATCGTACCTGGTCGTGTTTCCACTGAAACCGATGCGCGCTTGTCATTTGATACCGAAGCCACTGTCGCCAAAGGACGTCAATTGATTGGATTGTATGAAGCGGCTGGGATTCCTAGAGATCGCATCTTGATCAAGATTGCTTCGACTTGGGAAGGAATTCGTGCGGCGGAAATATTAGAGAAAGAAGGTATACGCTGCAACATGACTTTATTGTTTTGCTTAGCACAAGCGGTTGCCTGCGCCGAAGCTGGCGCTCAATTAATTTCACCCTTTGTTGGTCGTATTTACGATTGGTTTAAGAAACAAACTGGGCAAGAAATTTTTGGTTCAGATGACCCTGGCGTACTTTCTGTCAAACGCATTTACAATTACTATCGCAAGTTTGGCTACAGCACAGAAATCATGGGCGCGAGTTTTCGCAACACTTCTCAAATCTTAGAATTAGCTGGCTGCGACTTGCTCACAATCAGTCCAGACTTGCTGCAAAAACTGAGCGAATCAAACAATGTTGTCACACCAAAGCTTAACAAAGAAGCGGCATTAGCATCGGATCTTCAACGCATTGCGGTCGATGAAAAATCCTTCCGTTTTGCATTAAATGAAGATGCAATGGCGACAGAAAAACTGTCTGAGGGAATACGCTTGTTCTGCGCCGATACAATCAAGTTAGAACAAATCATAGAGAGCATGCGATAAGTCTTTGCTGGGTATAGCTTACCATGTTCGAGACAGGTGCATAAATTTTAGCAATTAAAACAAAGGGCATCTTTGCATCGATGCCCTTTTTTCTTTCTGCGAATGGTCGACTACTTTAATTTGAACCTGTCAAATTTCCACTCGCCCAAAAATCTACGCGAAAACCGATTCCACGCCTTTGTTTGCCAACTCATCAGCACGTTCATTTCCAGCATCGCCAGCGTGCCCTTTTACCCAAATCCACTGAATTTGATGAAGCCGACAAGCGTCATCAAGCTGCTGCCATAAATCGACGTTCTTTACCGGCGCTTTAGACGCTGTTTTCCAACCTTTTGCTTTCCAACCATCCATCCATTCCGTGATGCCTTTGAGGACATACTGGCTATCCGTATGCAAATCAATTTGGCAAGGACGCTTGAGCGCGCCTAAGGCTTGAATTACGGCCATCAATTCCATGCGATTATTAGTAGTTTCTTTCTCACCACCGAATAATTCTTTCTCATGCTTCCCTGCAATCAGCAAAGCACCCCAACCACCAATACCCGGATTACCTTTGCAGGCACCATCAGTGTAAATTTTAATTTTGTCCATGCTTCTTTATCTTATTCGCGACAGGTACTGCAGCAACTTGCCTTAATTTCTTTCGTTGCAAAGCAGGTCCAACTAAATGCATTCCCCTAACTCGCTTCACCGCTTCAAACATGTAAACTGCACCGAAATAAGGCCACCAGCGTTGCCCGATCTTTTCCACCAGATCAGAACTATTCAACCATTGCTCACTATTCACAGGCATCGCGTAACAACCAAATTGCGTTTGACTCACTTCCATACTCAACAATTTCAACCAATCTTTAAGCCTATGGGCACTGATGAATTCCCCCTCTTTTGGTAAGAAATTACGCCCAGCGACTCGCCCTAACATTTGTCGCGCGCCCCATAAGCTTGTACGATTGAGACCGCTAATAATAAGCCTACCTTCAGGAATCAAGATGCGATCAACCTCTCGCAATATCTGGTGAGGTTCTGTGGCAAACTCCAAAACATGGGGCAAAATAACCAAGTCTATACTTTGCGATTCAAAAGGCAGCTCTGCGAAATCATGCACAACGACGACCTGATTGCTTGTCAGTACATTGGGGGCTGGCATCGTACTATCAGTTTGCCATTGATGTGGCATACGACTAGCCGCAAGAGCATGTATTTGTGGCAAACCAATTTGCAAAGCATGAAAGCCAAAGATGTCAGCGGTCAGACGATTAAACTGCGCCTCTTCCCACGCACGAACATAACTCCCTGCGGGCTGCGCCATCCAGCTTCCTAAGTCTATAATGGGGGCTTCCGCAGAATTATTAGAATTCACTTCACTCACTTTTTTGGTAAGACACAATGACAACGTCGCTTAGTATATTGACTGTACCCGCGTTTGACGACAATTATCTCTGGATTGTACACAATGGTGCTGATGCCGTCGTGGTCGATCCAGGTGATAGCAAAGTCATTTTGCATGCTTTGCAGGAGCATGGACTTCAGCTGAGGTCCATCTTGCTCACCCATCACCATGCTGATCATGTTGGTGGAGTTCCAGAACTCCTACAATCATTTGAAGTGCCAGTATATGGCCCCGCTGGCGATAACATTAAGACCGTGACGCACGCACTCAACGGCGGAGAAACGCTGACAATCGAATGCTTGAATCTGCAATTTCAAGTATTAGCAATGCCGGGTCATACGCTCGGTCATATCGCCTATTACAGCGCAAAAGAACAGATTTTGTTTTGCGGTGATACTTTATTCGCTGGCGGCTGTGGACGTATCTTCGAAGGAACGCCCACGCAAATGTTGAACTCACTTAACACGCTCGCCGCCTTGCCAGAGCAAACAGCTGTCTACTGTGCGCATGAATACACCATGTCGAATCTACGCTTCGCTGTAGCGGTCAACCCCAATAACCAAGCGCTACAAAAACGACAACTCACAGAACGACAAAAACGTGAACAAAACATTCCTACTGTACCGAGCACTATCGGTTTAGAAAAACAGACCAATCCATTCTTGCGCAGCGTAGATCCTGATATTAAACAAAGCTTGATTGCAAACGACAAAATCGCAGTCGATGCCGACCCGCTTGCTGTATTTACCGCACTTCGTACTTGGAAAAACAATTTCTGATTGCTTATCGATTGGCGTTCATGAATTTCAAAACATTAGCCTTGTTCTGCAAAGTCGTCGATAACTTCGGCGACATCGGCATTTGCTGGCGACTAGCGCGTCAACTGCGTCAAGAACATCACATTACGGTGCAACTTTGGGTCGATGATTTGATCAGTTTTAAGCGCATCTGTCCGGAAGTAAAGTGCGATATTGATCAACAGCTAATTCAAGGTGTGGACGTACGCTTTTGGAGGAATCAAGAGATTTCTTTCACCACTGCAGAAATCGCCGATATCGTGATCGAATTTTTCGCCTGCGATATTCCCCCTTCTTACATCCAAGCAATGACGGCATGTGATCCTAAGCCTGTGTGGTTCAATCTCGAAGGCCTCACTGCAGAAGAATGGGTGGAAGGTTGCCACACATTGCCGTCTTCGCATCCGCGATTACCGCTAACCAAGCATTTCTTCTTCCCTGGCTTCAATCAACGCACTGGCGGTTTGATGTTTGAAGAAGACTTAGAGCGAAGGCGCCAACAGTTTGTAAAAGATAATTCTGTCCGCAATCAATTCTTGCGCGACCTAGGAGCACGAGAGCAGGATTTAGACACTTTTAAAATTTCCTTGTTTTGCTATCCACATGCACCACTCTCACCTTTACTCGAAGCATGGACTAACAGCGAAACACCA
>CALKVB010000582.1 GCA_937996605.1 uncultured Oxalobacteraceae bacterium
CGACGTGGTCGATGACTTGACTGGTAAAAAATTGGGCCGTGCCTCGTCTGGTACTTTCCGTACAGCAGACGTGGTCGGTCTCGACACCATGGCGCACGTGATCAAAACCATGCAAGACAACTTGCAAGACGATCCTTTCTTCGCGGTCTACAAAACTCCAGAAGTTTTGGCGAAGTTGGTGGCAGCAGGCACTTTGGGGCAAAAATCTGGTGCGGGCTTCTACAAGAAAGTCGGTAAGGATATACAACGATTAGATTTCGCTAGCGGCACGTATGTGGCTGGTGGTGCGAAAGCGGACGACTTGGTCGCTCGCATCTTGAAGGAAAAAGATCCAGTCAAGAAGATGAAATCTTTGCGTGAGTCGACCAATAAACAAGCACAATTCTTGTGGTCCATCTTCCGTGACGCATTCCACTACATCGCGATTCACGGTGCAACGATTGCGGACAATGCACGCGATATCGACTTCGCGATGCGTTGGGGCTTTGGCTGGAATGTCGGTCCATTCGAAACATGGCAAGCTTCTGGTTGGCAGCAAGTAGCGACTTGGGTCAAAGAAGATATCGATGCAGGTAAAGCACTGTGCGCAACTCCATTGCCAGCGTGGGTATTTGAAGGCCCAGTCGCAGACAAAGGCGGCGTACACACATCAGAAGGTTCTTGGTCTATCAGCCGCAGCACCTTCGTTCCACGTTCGAACTTGGCAGTCTACGATCGTCAAGCATTCCGCGCTCCCGTATTGGGCGCTGGTGCCGAAACAGGCGCGACCGCTGGCGTTACTTTCTTCGAAGATGATTCTGTCCGTATCTGGCATCAGAATGATGACGTCTTGATCTTGTCCTTCAAGACTAAGATGCACGTGATTGGCCCAGGCGTGGTTGCAGGTATGGAAAAAGCGATTGCTGAAGCCGAGAAGAACTTCAAAGGTTTGGTGATCTGGCATGCCGACGCAGCTGAAGGCGGTGCTTTCTCTGCCGGTGCAGACTTGCAAGCAATGTTGCCATTGTTTATGTCTGGCGGTGTAAAAGCGATCGAACCAGCCATCTCTCAATTACAAAACGCGCATCAAGCATTGAAATACGCAAACGTTCCTGTGGTAGCTGCTGTAGCCGGCTTGGCACTCGGTGGTGGTTGCGAATTGATGATGCACGCCGCCAAACGC
Source organism: uncultured Oxalobacteraceae bacterium (assembly GCA_937996605.1). Taxonomy (GTDB): domain Bacteria; phylum Pseudomonadota; class Gammaproteobacteria; order Burkholderiales; family Burkholderiaceae_D; genus Undibacterium. The sequence continues at coordinate 1,163 of CALKVB010000582.1, forward strand.
GTAGCCGCACTCGAATCCTACATCGGCTTGGTGGAAGTTGGCGTGGGCTTGGTTCCAGGCGGCGGCGGTTTGAAAGAAGCTGCTGTACGTGCAGCCAAAGATGCGAAAGGCACAGATTTGTTGCAATTCTCGAAGAACTACTTCACCAATGCCGCAACAGCAAATGTGTCGAAGTCTGCTTTGGAAGCGCAAAAGATGGGCTACCTTGGTCAAGACGACGTCATCGTTTTCAATGCTTTCGAATTGCTGCACGTCGCAAAAGTCGAAGCACGTGCGATGTTCGATGCCGGCTATCGTCCACCAATGCGCGAGCTGGTGCCAGTCACAGGCCGTCACGGCATTGCAACCATCGGCGCGCAATTGATCAATATGCGTGATGGTGGCTTCATCTCTGCACATGACTTCAAACTCGGCAAGATGATTGCTGAAGTGGTGTGCGGTGGCGACATCGACAATGGCAGCATGGTCAGCGAACAATGGTTGCTCGACATGGAGCGCAAAGCGTTTATGGAATTATTGAATCATCCAAAAACGCAAGAGCGCATCATGGGCATGATGCAAACCGGCAAACCAGTACGTAACTAATTCATCGAGGACTCGACAATGACTACTCAATTACAAGACGCTTACATCGTCGCGGCAACTCGTTCCCCTATTGGTAAATCGGGCCGTGGTATGTTCCGCAACACACGCCCAGATGACTTGCTGGTCGGTGTATTGAAATCCGCTTTGGCCCAAGTGCCAAATCTCGATCCTAAACTGATCGAAGACGCGATTGTTGGCTGCTCCTTCCCAGAAGGCGCACAAGGCTTGAACTTAGCGCGTATGAGCGTGCTGTTGGCTGGCTTGCCAAACACCATCGGCGGCGTAACCATCAACCGTTACTGCGCGTCCGGTATCACAGCCGTTGCCATGGCGGCTGATCGTATTCGCGTTGGCCAAGCTGACGTGATGATCGCTGCGGGTGTGGAATCCATGTCTATGGTGCCTATGATGGGTAACAATCCATCGATGAACATGGCTATTCTCAAAGACGAAAATGCCGGTATCGCTTACGGCATGGGTTTGACTGCGGAGAAAGTCGCTACACAATGGAAAATCAGCCGCGAAGCGCAAGATGCATTTGCTCTGCAATCGCATCAACGTGCATTGGCTGCGCAAGCAGCTGGTTATTTCGACGCTGAAACAACGCCATTCGAAATTATCGACCGCGTACCCAACTTGGCAACGGGCGAAATCGAACTCAAAACACGTACCGTGAATCGTGATGAAGGTGCACGTCCAGATACTTCTTTGGAAGGTTTGGCGAAACTGAAAGCAGTTTTTGCTGCTAAAGGTTCTGTGACAGCAGGTAACAGCTCACAAACTTCTGACGGCGCAGGTGCTTTGATTTTGGTTAGCGAAAAAATCTTGAAGCAATTCAACCTGACACCATTGGCACGTTTTGCGTCCTTCGCAGTACGCGGCGTACCGCCAGAAATCATGGGTATTGGCCCTAAAGAGGCGATTCCTGCCGCATTAAAACTTGCCGGTTTAAATCTACAGGATATGGACTGGATTGAATTGAATGAGGCTTTTGCTGTTCAAGTGTTGGCTTGCGTTCGGGAATGAATCGTTGAACGGCGGGTGCGAACGGGCGCGTCTTACCAGGCACTCCCCAATAGGAGCAAGCCAAAGGAGCAATCGCGCGGCGAAACGCCCAAGGCCGGACGCC
>CALKVB010000583.1 GCA_937996605.1 uncultured Oxalobacteraceae bacterium
TATTCGGTGCAGCAGAACGTACACTGGCGACCGCGCCTAAGCTTCCATCGTCTGGAGGAGTCACCACCCAACTATTCGCACTGCGGGTATAAGGGTCGATCGGAATACTCCGCAAATACTTCTCTGTCACTAAATCGGCAAGTTGCTCAGGATATTTATTCTTATCTGCATAAAACTTATCGATCGCATCTCGCAGAATATATAAATCCTCGCGCAACACGGCTTCTTTAGTCTTATCGATATTTGAAAAATAACGCGGCGCAGCGACAGTCAACATGACGGCCACAATCGCCATCGCCACCATCAATTCAATCATCGTAAAACCAGACGTCTTTTTCATTACCACTCCGAATACGGAACACCATTCAAGCCAACTGCAGTCGATTTGGTATACACATCAAACACATCTGATCCCGCACTAGGTCTATCGTAATCTGAAGCAAAACTGCGTAGGCCCCAGGTGTCTACAGAAGCAACCGAGGCATCTGCAAAAAATGGATCGCGCGGCACACGTCGCAAGAATTTCAGCTTTGGCCCACCTGGGCGCGTTGCGTCATCCATCCCTATCACTAAGTCAAGCAAAGTAGCGGGGTAACCGCTCTCTTCGGGGCGGGTTAAGATCTTGCCCTGACTACTCGCTGTTTTGTACGCATCCAAGGCAGTACGAATTTCATTTAAGGCCAAGCGCAGTTCTCGTTCCTTACTACGACGTACCGCATTTTCCATGACCGGCACCGCCACGGTTGCTAAAATCGCCAAGATAGCAACCGACGCTAACAGCTCAATAAAGCTAAAACCTCTTTGTGTTTGGCGTGTCGTCATAATTTATGATTCAGGCAATCGTCGCTTATTTCTCAGCAGAGACTTTAAATAGCAAAGGCAATGCGGGTCGATCTACGGCCTGCTTTAAACCTATCGGAGTCATACTGATCAAGCTCAGCTCAGAATCGCCACTGTTCTTTAACATCTTGTACGTCACCTTGGCGATTTGGCCTTTTTGGCTCACAGGTGTTCCTTCTGCTCCGCTAACACCAATTGACACCCTACCGCTAGCAGCATCTATCGTATGACCAAAGTTGGCCTTACCATCTTTGCCGAAAAACTGACCGTCGACCACGCTTACAATTTCGATTTCACCTGGGACAAAGGCTAACTGCAGCGAAGCGCCGCGCAAAGAATAGGGGCTAGTTAATTCTAAGTCCAAGACACCTAGCTCGCCTTTCTTCAACTTATTATTTCCAGCCCAATTCATCTTCGGTGCATTGGGATTATCTGGCACAACAGTTTGCACATTACGACTATCTGGTGTGAAAGTATTTGGCTTAGCCCCATTACCTTCCGTCTTTACACCATTTAATTTCGCAACATCAGGCTTTGTAGCGTCAAGCTCTTCTGCATTACGCAACATGATGGGTTTGCTTCGCAGATTTTGTTCAGTGCCCGACCAGAAAGCCTCGCTAGATGCTTCAATGCGGCGCATATTGCGCACCAAGTGCGGCGTAATCGACAAGACGATTTCGGTTTTTTGTGTAGAATCGGTTTGGTTCGAGAACAAACGACCCAAGATTGGCAAATCGCCTAAGAATGGAATGCGATTTGCTGATTTGCGATCTTCGTCACTAATTAAGCCACCCAAGATTTGTGTCTCACCATCTTTCAAGCGCAATGCACTTGAAAAATTGCGCGTACCAATTTGATAGGCTTGTGAGCCATTATTGGTTTTAGTAGTCGAGACAATTGAACTCACTTCCAAACTAATTTTGAGACCAATTTCATCGCGCAAATGGATATCAGGCTCCACATCTAATTTCAAACCAACATCGACGTAATTGATGTTCTCTGAAACATAGGTACCTGTACTAGTGGTGGTGACCACAGGTACTTTATCGCCCACCATGAACTTTGCTTTCTCGCGATCACGTACACGAATACTTGGGTTCGCTAACAACTTAGCGTCGCCATCTGTCTTACGCAAACTCAGCGTCGCGCTTGGCAGTGTCACCCCGAGCAAATTGGAATTAATATTTTTGAAATCGTTCAGCTTGATGGTTTGCCCACCCGCAGTGCCCGCCGTGCT
>CALKVB010000584.1 GCA_937996605.1 uncultured Oxalobacteraceae bacterium
GGACTTACACTACCGTGGCTGTGCCACTTTAGTTCTGGCAAAGTCGTTTGGGGTGGTGGAACTTCAAGTGTTACGTTGGCTTTCTCCAGCCCGGGAAAGTCGATAAAAGAACTGAGGTCTTGAACCAATGAATAGACATCATCCATTTTCACTATAATGGTCGACGGAGTAAAGCAAGGCTTTTTTGTAGCTGTACTTCGCATATAATTTCCAGGTGCAAGAACTAGATTGCTCGGCAATCCACGTCTATCAGATAAGATTGGTCGCGGGATATCAAGGTCGTCAAAATGAAAGCCGTTTTCAAATTTCGAAACCTCCACCGTTCCGTAGCGATGTAATTGCTGGCAGTTATGTGGACTCAGCCAAAGATACGCTCCGCAGGTGAGTAGGAATGGCTCATCCCTCTTCAGAAATGCATCAATTTTTTCTTCATCAACTTGAGAGAGTGGCCGGGATAACTCATTCAACAGCAGATTCGATACACGGTAAATATCCGTATCCAAGGGCTTGAGAATACAGAATCGGTACATAGGTGGAGGAGCATTGAGCGCACTAGGCCTAGCCATGTAGAGAAGTTGCGCAGCAGGCGTTCTTAACAGCGTGGAGAGTTCACTAAGTGAGAGCGCGAACTTTCCTTGGAATGTTGTTACCCAGGGGCAAAGATTCGAAGTCGGTGGATTGGTGTGCATCGTGCTCAAGCTCTGTGATTTGATTTTCATCGTTAACGGACGATATTGTCTTCACTTGAGCACGTAGGACGCAGTGGGGAGCGCGTCGCTCGAACCTATGTTCTATATCGGCTTTGGTTGTGAAAGCGGATGAGGAAATTTTATTTTCTAAGATCTTTACAAGGAGCTATGGTCATCCGAGGTCTTCCACTTTTCTTCTTGTCAATGAGAAGTGCAGAGCTGGAGCCATAGCTGCGAGTCTTCTTGGATACCTTGGTGCGCAAGCCTTGATCGTCTTTACAGAAGTACGCAATAATGTATTTCAAGTTTTCGCGTTTTTGATGATCGGTCCGCTCTATACGTCCTATCGCAAGTTTTTTATGCTTTTCCTTTTCTTCGCTTAGGTTGGCGTTGAAGTAGGTTCCACGGCCTTGGGTGATCTCGTTGCTCCAGTATTCACCGATTTGTTTTGCTCGATAGTCGTCTTTAAGTAGCCTGTCGTTGGTGAAGTAGAACAGAAAGTGGTAGTGATAGGCTCCAGATCGGGATTGTTCGGCTTTCCAGACGTAGTAAAGCATATCGTCGAAGAGTGATGGCTTGCCCTTCATGTTGCTAAGAAAACGCTTGAAATTATTGTCAGCCTCCTCAGGCTCAACCATGCCTGTGAACTCACGACGGTAATGAAGATCGAGACGTACCGCCATCATTCGAGAGCGCACATGCTCGAAGAGGTAATTGATATCCGTCATGGTGCGTATGAAATGTTTCATCCTACGACTGCGGGCTTCGTCAGTACGATTCTGGAATGGCTTGGAGAGTGCCATGGAGCGGATATAGTCGATCAACTCATTGAACCTTACACCGTGAGGCTTGCCGTCATGGTGAACTCTTCTAGGGCTTTCTAGTGGCTCGTGTGCGATCCTGAGGTCAATGCAGGATCGGAAGAAGATCTCGATGTGTGGGGAGTAGTGTAGGTGGGGGCGATACAGCTCCATCCATTCGTTGATTTTTTCATAGAATAAATTCGATAACGGGGATCCTACGTAAATAGTCCCAATCTCAGGTCGGTGTATCTCATGGAAGCCTGGAAGTTCTTTCTTGTCGATGCAGCACTTTACAAATTCATCAACCTCGACGAGTCGATCAAAGCCGTCCCCATAGTTGATGTTCTTGATGACCGATGGCTTGTATTCTCGGAAGAAGTTTTTGAGACTCGATATAGTGTGACCTGGCAAGGTGTAATGGGTTCGGTCTGTCATCTTGATGCTCCGTCGAGTCTAGGTATGGCTGTCCTTATTGGTGGCTTTTCTGTGAATCGCTATCTCTTGCGTCGCTCCTGCTACAACGGTCTCTCTCTGTTAGCTTAAGCCTCTCTTTTGTCTTTAGTGCTTTCTCTTTTCCTCCCTCTCTCCTTCTCTCTCCCTCTCTCTCCTTCTCAATAATTCTCTTTAATAATATTAAAATACAAAAGTCTTACTGATGATCTTCTACTGTAAATGTCCTTGCGGATAAGAGGGTTTGATTGTTAAGATCCTTTTGCTTGCGTGGTGTTTGTATGGCGCGCTTCCACTATATATATCCGAGTTATCTCAGGATGTGCCTAAATCTGATTATTGTTTAGCGTTCAGATGTGCTACTGTTTGCCAGTGTTAATTTGAACTGGAAATGCCATGACGAGCGTTGAAGAACTAAGATCTGAAGTTACCAAAATTGAAGAGCAGATTGCTGAACTTGTTAGCCGTAAGAGTGCGCTGGAGTCAGCACTGAAGGACGCGGAGCGCAAGAAAGCCGAGGAGACAATCAGCAAGATCGTCGGTGAGCTAAAGGCTTTGAATCTCGCGCCGGAAGACATTGCAAAGGCGTTGGGAATTCGCGTCGCGGAGCCTGAGCAAAAGAAAGTAAGAGCTGCGCGTGGAACGGCTACCCCCAAGGTGAAAGGTATTCCCAAGTATCGTAGCTCAATCGATCCGTCACTGACCTGGACTGGTAAGGGTCGTAAGCCTGAGTGGGTTGTGACCTACCTTGGTAATGGTGGTACGCTTGACCAGTTGCTGATCAAAGATTGATACGTCATTAGGGATAAAACCTCAGCTCGCGTCCATGCACACTAGGAATTTTTGGAACGGATATCTGCTTCTGAGTAGCAAGATTAGTAGTGCTGGCTCGCAGCCTGTCGGACTAACGCCGCGTAAATGGGATAATCCGTTTTTGCCCACTGAATTCTGCGCGAGAAACGAGCCGCTTTCATCCTGTTGGCCGCCAGACCGGCTACCTGCCTCCGCCCTCGGTCGATGAATGGCTGCCGGAAGACCACCTTGCCCGGTTTATTGTTGAGGTGATTGATGGACTCGACGTCAGTGCCCTGGAGAAAGCCTACGCGGGTCGTGGCAGCGCGGCGTATCACCCCTCGGTATTATTGGCATTGCTGGTGTATGGCTACGCCAACGGCGTCTTCTCAAGCCGAAAGATAGAGCGGGCGACCTACGACTCGGTGGCGTTTCGCTTCATTGCGGCTGGCACCCACCCTGACCACGACACCCTGGCGAGCTTTCGTCGGCGCTTTCTCGACGAGTTGGCTGGCCTGTTCGTGCAAGTACTGG
>CALKVB010000585.1 GCA_937996605.1 uncultured Oxalobacteraceae bacterium
AAATATATGCTCACGCCGCATGGTATGTTTGAGTTGAAGTATTTTTTCGGTAGTCATGTCGCCACCGAAGCAGGGGGAGAAGCTTCCTCCACGGCGATAAGGGCACTGATCAAACAATTAATAGGAGAAGAAGACCAGAAGAAACCTCTCTCGGATAGCAAGATCGCCGACATATTGGGAGAACAAGGCATGGTCATCGCTCGACGTACTGTTGCTAAGTATCGCGAGGCTCTGAAAATTCCCCCCGTCAGTCTGCGAAAATCTTTATAAACCAGTTCTTGATTTATTGCTTTCTATCGTTATATATGATTTAGCTCAAAACCAAGTTTTACCAATGAGCGATTGTAGTAATGGATTTACTTAGTTAGCAAATAAAAGCAATATCACCATAGGAGCGCAGTATGAATCTCACCATCAGTGGACACCACGTCGAAGTAACTCCTGCAATTCGTGAATATGTACAAGGCAAGTTAGAGCGGGTAAGACGACACTTCGATCAAGTCATTGATATCGCCGTTATTCTGACGGTTGATAAGCTCCGTGAAAAGGACAAACGTCACAAAGCCGACATTAATTTACATTTAAGCGGCAAAGATATTCATGTGGAAAGTTTGGCACATGATCTATATGCAGCTATCGATGCATTGGTCGACAAGCTCGATCGTCAAGTCATCAAACACAAGGATAAAATTCAAGACCATCAACACGATGCCATCAAACATATGCCAGATCCAGCGTCTGTATAGAAAAACGCGATAAAGCATTCAATCAATGCAAGGCCCCCTTCGATAAGGGGGCATTTTTTTGTCCCTATTTTCTTTTGCTTACGCTTGTTTGGTCTATTTTTGTCAATTCCTGAGGCAGTCTTATCTGTTTATCAAATATCGAAGAAAGCCAACAGGTTAAAATGTCGAGCATCACAATTCATTAAAGTAGATCCATGGATAATTTCGTTCTCACCGATGTCAAAAACGGCATCGGCTTCATCACCCTCGATCGCCCTAAGGCCCTAAATTCACTGTCCTTGGATATGGTGCGTCAGCTCACGGCAACCTTAAGAGCTTGGCACAATGATCCTAAGGTACGTGCCGTTTTCATCTATAGCAGCAGCGAAAAAGCGTTTTGTGCAGGCGGTGATATTCGTTTCTTCTACGACGTTGGCACCAAAACGCCGATGCAAGATAGTGCCTTACTCGAAGATTTTTTCACCGAAGAATACGCGCTTAATCATCTGATACATTTTTATCCAAAACCTTATATCGCGCTGATGAATGGCGTTGTCATGGGCGGCGGTATGGGCATTGCACAATCAGGTGTTGCGAGTCGACTACGTATCGTGACTGAACGCACAAAGATGGCAATGCCAGAAGTTAACATTGGTTTATTCCCCGACGTGGGTGGTGGTTATTTTCTGAATCGTACGCCTGGAGAAATTGGGTGCTATTTAGGCTTAACCGGTGAAATTATCAGCGCGGCTGATGCAATTTACGCAGACTTAGCGGATGTGTATATTCCAACTTCCGAGTTGCCAAACTTAATGAGTTTGCTCTCAACGACGACAGCTGTTGATGTTCGTGTGGCGATACGTGAATTTGCCAATCAGTTCACGTCACAAATCGATCCAAACCAATCTAAACTTGCTCAGCACCATGCAGCAATTGATCAGCACTTTCAAGGCGATCGACTACATGACATCTGCAATTCACTAGCAAACGATAGCTCAAGCTTTGCAGTCGACACGCTTGCAATTATGGGCAAACGTTCGCCTTTACTTATGGCGGTCACGCTAAAACAGTTACGCACTTGCGCGCAGAAATCTGTGGCAGATTGTTTGCGTATCGAGCGCACCATGGTACGCCATTGCTTCAAACACGGAGAGGTGCTTGAGGGAGTCCGCGCCTTGGTTGTCGACAAAGATAATCAAGCAAAATGGTCACCAGCATCGATCTCCGACGTGACTGAAGAAATGGTGAACGGCTTCTTCGCGCCTGTATGGCCGGATTACGCTCATCCCTTGGTTCACCTACCTTGATTCGACTCAGTCAACTAAAAAGGGAGCAACTAGCTCCCTTTTTATTTCCGATGGCGCTGCCTATCAGCTTATTTCAACAGACCAAAAACTTTGCCAATAATTTTACTGCCCGTACCGATTGGATCTTTGCGAATCGCTTTTTCCTCTTCCGCTATCATGTAGTACAAGGCGTCAACCGCGCGCCCAGTCACATATCCTTCTACTGTCGCCTCTTGCTCAGGAACCGCGCCCAACTTTTTCGCTTTACCCATCACCGCATTGTATTTGGCGGATAGTCCGGCTTTATCCGTCACCCCCTTCACCAAGGGCAAAAATTTTGCATTGAGTGGCGTCGATGTTTTTTCTCTGAAAAATTGCGTCACCGATGTGTCGCCGCCATTCAGAATATTTTTTGCATCACTCACCGTCATCGACTTTACCGCATCGAGAAGTAATGGTTTCGCCATTGGCACCGCAGATTCGGCGGCGCGATTCATTGACGTCACTAGCTCATCGAGTTGCTTACTTTGGCCGCTCAGTTTCAATATTGGCTTGGCTTTTTCCAAGATCGATGGCAATTGAATTTTCACTTTCTCATTTGCCAAAAATCCGTCCGTTACACCAAGCTTTCCTAACGCCGCATTAGCACCTTGCTCAAGGGCTGCTTTTAAGCCAGCATTTGCATCTTGATTACTCAGCTGGCTCAAATCAAGGGCTTGTGCTGTGACAGGATTCAAACTCACGCTAAGACCAAGCGCCAAGCTTAGAGTAACTGCACCGCTAAATTGCAAATATGTGTTTTTCATTTTGACCTTCATTTCAGGAATTGCATTTCGGTTTGTGGTAATGACTATACTTCTTCTATCTGAAACAAACGACGATGTTCGCGCATCGCGTATCGATCTGTCATACCCGCGATGTAATCGGCAATACGACGCGCTTGTTTATATTCCCTGCTCTCTTCGCTCGTTCCATTTAACGGCTCGTTTACTTGATAATCTGGTGGCACTAAGCTAGGTTCTTCCATCATCAAACTAAAAAGATCTCGAACCGTATTTTTGGCCTTATTGCTCATACGATTCACTTGGTAATGACGATAGAGATGCTGAAATAAAAACTGCTTTAAATGTTTGGCCTCGTGACGCATTGTCTCGGAGAACGTGATCATTGGCGGAAGACTTCTCACATCTTCGATAGATCGTGGCGAATATTGCTGAATTCTGTCTTCAGATGTTTGGATAAGATCCGAGATCAATTCGTTAATCATACGACGTATCGTTTCCGATATCGCCCTGCGCCCGCTAATGCCTGGATAAGCCTTCTCAACCTGATGGCGGAAACGCGCGTAGAACTCGACTTCCATCATTTGTGCTTCGGTCAGCAAACCCGAGCGTAGGCCGTCGTCGATGTCATGGTTATTGTATGCAATTTCATCCGCAAGATTGGTCAATTGCGCTTCAAGGCTAGGTTGACGTTTTTGTAGGAAACGCTCGCCGAGCTCACCTAAGCTTTTGGCGTTCGTCAGTGAACAATGTTTAAGTATACCTTCTCGTGATTCGAAAGTGAGATTCAAGCCTTCAAACGCGGCATAGCGCTCTTCTAAAGTGTCGACCACACGGAGGCTTTGCAAGTTATGTTCAAAACCACCGTAGTCTTTCATACACTCATTCAATGCATCTTGACCTGCATGTCCGAACGGTGTGTGACCAAGATCATGGGCTAGGGAAATCGCCTCCACCAAGTCTTCATTTAGGCGTAAATTTCGAGCGATAGAACGGGCGATTTGCGCGACTTCAATACTATGGGTTAAGCGAGTACGGAAGAGATCGCCCTCGTGATTCACGAACACCTGTGTCTTGTATTCGAGTCGTCGAAATGCCGTACTATGGATGATGCGATCGCGATCACGCTGAAATTCAGAACGCGAAGCAGGAGAAGGCTCGTCAAAACGCCGCCCCTTAGATTGTGCAGATTGTGC
>CALKVB010000586.1 GCA_937996605.1 uncultured Oxalobacteraceae bacterium
TGGAATTAAGAAAGTGACGGTAATTGCCTTGCTTGCACCTTCGGTCGAAATTAATTGGAAGAACATGGCATAGGCGATGCCCGTGCATACTACGCCAAGGATTGCAACGGCCAGTAGCGCAGTACCGGTGCCATGAGTAATCGCGTGTGGTATCGCCGGCGCCGCGAAAGGTAGTAAAGCTAGGGCTGCGGCAAATTGACTGCCGGTCGCGGTGGCGAGTGCAGGAATTTCTTTGGCGAACATGCGCGTATAGGTCGCGGCAAAACCATATCCCACCGCCGCACCCATGCCAGCCAAAACGCCGCCAATGACCCAAGGTGTGACATCGACTGGTCCGATACCAACCAAGACGGCAACACCAAATAAACCGAGCATGAAAGCACCGATGCGCAACCAGCTCAAGCGTTCACCTAGCATGATGAAGCCGAACACAGCCGTAAAAATCGGTGCCAGTGAATTCATGGTTGCCATATACGCAGAAGGCACATGCAGTGCTGACCACGCGAATAAACTAAAAGGAATCGCGGTATTGCCTAAGCCGATAATTAAATAGGTCTTGGCATTACGTTTCCATTGAAATTCAATACCGCGATGCCGCGCATATAGATAAATTGCGAGAGCACCAAGGCTGGCACGTCCAAAGGTCGTGAGAAATGGACCAAACACAGGTGAAGCAATGCGCATCAGCATAAAGCTGGTGCCCCATATTAAAGCCAGAGCAAGCAAACGAATCAAATTAATAGTTGACATAGATTTTTCGCTAATTGAAGTGAGTTTGTGTGATATTGAGTTATTTGTGAAGCAGATAGTGGCGTGAATAATTGAGTGAATAAGTCTGAACAGGCTTGCATGCTAGACCTTCAAACGTAAAAAAGCCAACGATACTTATTGACATCTGCTGTAAGTTTTTCTAACAATACGGTATGCCTACGATATCGCTTAATTCACTACAGACCTTTGAAACTGCTGCGCGCCATAAAAGCTATTCTCAAGCGGCGCAGGAGCTTAACATTACTCACAGTGCGGTCAGTCAACAGATGCGTGGGCTAGAGCAAACGTTGGGAGTAGCGCTATTTGAGCGCAAAGGCCGACAGATGCAGTTGACTGCTGATGGCTCGCAATTGCTCAAACAAATTCAACCAGCATTGCGTCAAATTGCGCGGGCGGTGACGCAAGTTCAAACCGAGAAACGTTCGCCAGGCATCAAAGTCGCCACGTTACAATCATTCGCGACTTTTTGGTTATTACCACGTCTCGGTAAATTCCAAGCATTACATCCTGATTTACCCATTCATATTCAAGCAGCGATTGGATTAGTCAATTTAGAAAAGACTAAAACTGATATTGCGATTCGTTTTGGTTTAGGAAAGTGGGAAGGTTATGATGCAGAGAAATTGCTCGAAGATCAGCTTTATCCTGTATGTAGTCCGCAGTTCAATCAAGGTAGATTTCCTCGTACCCCTCAACAACTATTAAAACATCGCATACTATGTGTAGAGCATGGCCGTGAGTGGCAAAATTGGGGTACCTATGCAGGTATCGATGTGCATCAATTCAAACTCGAATCGCATCTTAGTGATAGTAATTTGATGTTGACTGCTGCTATGGCGGGCCAAGGTATTGCGGTAGCACGTCATAGCTTGGTAGCGGCCGAAATCGAGGCGGGGAATTTGGTACGACTGTTCGATATCGTGGCGCCGTCTGATTACAGCTATTACCTCGTGACACCGATAGGCTTGCAAAAATCCGAGGACTTGCAAGCCTTTGCAATGTGGTTGAAGAGAGAAGCGAAGGCGTTTGCAAAGAATCGAAAACTCGTGATCTAGCCGTGTGCTATTTCAGTAAGTTTTCTAATTTCTCTTTGGTTTCTGGGATAAGTTCCAGTTTCAACGCTTGCTGGAATGATTCAATCGCTTTCGCTTTATTGCCTATCGCTAAGTACAAATCTCCAAGCGAGTCGTGACTGTTGGCATCGAGTGGATAATTTTTTACATTGAGTTCAAACAGCTGTTGCGCCCTTCGAAAGCGTTTTGCGCCAAGGTCACGATAGCCGAATTGATTCACCAAAGCACGATTCGGTAGAAATTGGTGTTTCAGATGTTTTGAAACACAGGCAAAGTGTGTTTCGATCGCTGAGACAAGATCGTATTTCGCATCATCAAGCTGATCTTCACTAATTTTGAAAAAGTAAGACGCAAAAATGAAGCGCAGCGCATCGTACTCCGCAATTAATGGTAAGGAACCATGGTTCTCGTTGGGGTAAAATTTACTTTGATAGCGTAAACCGCTTGGAGCGCTGCGTTTAAGTTGATCGAGAAAATCCAAATTCGCTCGAAGTAAACTTGTTTTCTCGGTTTTGTCCTTGCGCACAGAAATGAGGTTCATTCCCTTCGGAAGGCGATTTGCCATGGCGACATACAAACTCTTTCCTGAATAGTCTTGTGAGCGCAATCGCTTAGGCGCTTCGTTCACCACACTTTGTTTATTCCACCATAAGGACGCATCGAGACTGACGTAGGCGTTAAATAAATTTGCTTGATGAACAAAGGAGTGCATGACGCTTAATCCGCCAAGTGAATGCCCAATAAAAATTTTGTAGTCATCAGTCGCGTAGTGGCTGTCGATATAGGGCATCAGCTCTTTTTCGAGATAGTTCATAAACTCTGGTCCACCGCCTGCGTCTTGTCCGAGAACGTCGTCAGGAGCGTCATCGCGATCTAGACCAACGGTTAGATCTTTACGGCGATTAGGATGCAAAATCCCAACTACTATCGTCGGCGGCATCCGACCTTCTGCACTGAGGTGTTCTGTGATCGTCACTATGGCGTTGAAATGACTGTCACCATCGAGTAAATAAATTACGGGATAACGCTCGGGAGTGCGTTCCTTTGGCGTGGTAGCTGAGTACGGTAAGTGTACCCAGAATTTTCGCTCTTCTTTCAAGATGGCGGAGTCAAGCTTCGCAGCAAAACCCAGGGCGACAGGCGCTTCGCGCGATTGGGCATATCCAATATGGTTGAATAGCAAGGTCGACACAAGGACAACCAACAGTTTTCTCATACATACCTCAAGCAAAGTAGACCCCAATTGACTTGGGTAATTTGGTTTGACGTGAGACGATATCAAAAGGTTCCCTTAAATTGGCGATGAACAAGCTTTATGGCTCAATTATCCGCGATGATTACGTAGATTTCAGGTCTTGGATGTACGTCTTGTTAATTGATCGACCTTGGGGGGCGGAAATACTGAACAGCTACGCGCTTTGAGTTCTAAAAAAGAGCCATGCGATCGCTGGTGGAAGAAGAGAAACGCGTGAATGAGCACTAGCACCTAAACGTCTCAATGCTTGTACTGCGTTGACCGAGATTATCAATATGAGTGGACATATATGTTTCTGGTGAAACTGAAATTAATCGATACATGGGAAAGGATTCATACACTTGCGCTTTGGCGTACACGCACGCTTGCTCGCCTTGGACTTTAAAACGTAAGTAGCACATATTGTCGCTCGCGCAATCTGCATCGCTATGCAAACTGGCCTTTTGGAACTTGCCTATTAATGTGTGAATGTCGGTAGAAGCCAGCAGAGTGGTTTCAATTTCTTCATACATTTTATGCTTGGTGTAAAAAGCAGTTGTAAGCATTACACAAGCGATCATGCCGGCGAGGTACACGATCGATCTTAGTATTGACTGCATCAGTATTACTTCTTTTGTGCCAACACATAAGCAACAATCGCATTAGCGTGCCCGTGCCCCATCTCGTAT
>CALKVB010000587.1 GCA_937996605.1 uncultured Oxalobacteraceae bacterium
TTGCTGGGTGCCCTTGAAAAGCAAGGTTTCGACGTGCGTGCTGATGGACGTCTTGTGATGCCAGATGGCGATGTCGGCAACTTGTTTACCCTGTCGACTAATGTTAGTGCCAGTGAAACCGTTACCTCCAAGTTGACTTTATTGCTCGATGTTCCTTGTGTTTCCCCAGATTTAGAAGGATTTGGGGTGATGGCAAAGTGTGCCCGCTCCTTGGCATCACGTTTGGGTGGCACGGTTGTGGACGATGGTAATAATCCTATTTCTGAGCAAGCCTTGGCGGAAATCGCTGACCAAGTCCGTGAGTTCTGTAATGCTATGGCGGTAGCGGAGATTCCAGCTGGGTCGCGCCGCGCTAAGCGCTTGTTTAGCTGAGCCAATTTGCTCTATTTTCACGAAGTTTGAAGATGCAAAATGATTTATTTAGCCAATCGGCTAGCTCACTGCCATCGACTGAGATAGAAACTCCGGAATCTTTAGCGCAGCGCTTGCGCACGGAGTTGAATCAACATGCTTATAACTACTACACACTAGACGCGCCAACCATTCCCGATGCTGAATACGATAAGTTATTTAAGCAACTGCAAACACTGGAGGAACAACATCCTCAGTTGAAGACTAAGGATAGTCCGACACAACGTGTGGGTGGGGCGCCTTTGCCCGAATTCACTCAGGTGCAGCATGGAGTGGCAATGCTCTCTTTGAACAATGGGTTCGAAGATGAAGACGTATTTGCTTTCGATCGTCGTGTACGCGAGGGATTAGGGCTCACCATTGCCGATACCACGACAGAAGTTGAATATGCCATCGATCTCAAGTTTGATGGCCTGGCAATCAATTTGCGTTATGTTGACGGTGTTTTTACGCAAGCAGCCACGCGCGGTGACGGTTATACGGGAGAAGATGTTACCGAGAATATTCGAACGATACGTAGTATTCCCTTGCGTTTGCATACGGAAAATCCACCTGCGATACTAGATGTACGCGGTGAAGTGTTAATGTTTAAGTCTGATTTTGAACGACTCAATCAACGTCAACGCGATGCGGGAAGTAAAGAATTTGCAAACCCTAGAAATGCAGCGGCGGGTAGCCTGCGACAATTAGATTCCAAAATTACTGCGCAAAGAAGTTTGCGTTTCTTCGCCTATGGTATCGGAGTTTTAGAGGGCGCCGATTTGCCCGCCTCGCATCGTGAACTACTTGAATGGTATCGCCAGATGGGCGTTCCCGTCTGTGAAGAAAAAGCAGTGGTGCGTGGGCCGCAAGAGCTGCTTGATTTCTACCGCAACATTCAGTCTAAGCGTCCCCAACTTTCCTATGAAATTGATGGCGTGGTGTACAAAGTGAATCGCTTTGACTTGCAAGAGACTTTGGGCTTCGTTTCCCGCGCACCGCGTTTTGCGATCGCCCATAAATTTCCTGCCGAGGAAGCATTAACCACAGTCTTGGATATTGAGGTGCAGGTAGGACGCACTGGTGCGATTACGCCCGTCGCACGGTTAGCACCGGTATTCGTCGGCGGTGTGACGGTCACAAATGCCACCTTGCATAATGAGGAAGAGGTTCAGCGCAAAGATGTTCGTGTTGGCGATACTGTCATTGTGCGCCGCGCAGGTGATGTCATTCCTGAAGTTGTGGCCAGTGTGCTAGAAAAACGTCCAAAGCACACCGATATTTTCCGTTTACCTAAAGCTTGC
>CALKVB010000588.1 GCA_937996605.1 uncultured Oxalobacteraceae bacterium
TGCAGCAGGCTGCCATCAGAAAATGCCACGTTGGCGAAGCGCGCAGTGGAGATCGGCAGCGATTCGCTGGCGCGCATCAGGAACATTTCCATGATCCGCTTGCTGGCGCCCATCATATTGACCGGGTTGGCCGCCTTGTCGGTGGACACGCAGAAATACTTCTTGGCGCCAAAGGCCTTAGTGGACTCGATGGTGGAGATGGTATTAAGGACGTTCACGTCCACCATGCGCATCAGGGTGAAGGGGTCTTTCTCGCTGCGCACATGCTTGAGGGCAGACAGGTTGAGCACGTAGTCGTAACCGCCGGCCCACTTGATCAGCGCGTCGTACTGAATCGTGCCGCAGTCGATGGCAAAGGTGCTGAAATCGCCATCGATATAGCCGAGGGTGCTGCGCACGTCGCGCACCAGCTCGACCATGTTGTTTTCGGAGATATCCACCACGTGCAGGTTCTTAGGTTTGCGCTTGAAGATCTCTCGCGTGACAGCCTGACCGATGGAACCGGCACCGCCGATAACCAGGAAACGGCTTTCTGAAACAATGCGCGAAAGCTCCGCCTCGTGACGCGCCACGTCGGCAGTAAAAAGGGCCTCTTCACGGCCAATAAGACTCAGAACATTCATCCGTTACGCTCCAATTTCAGACATGGGTACGCTGGAGGGGATATTTACAACCCGGTCTTCCAGCCACAAAGAATTCTCTAGCCCGTCATGCTGGCAGTTCTTGAACATCTCGAGCTCCGTCATCATTCGCCAGATCGGGCGGGACATCACACCCTTGTCGTTGGAGTACTTGAGGAAGCTGTCACGCTCCTCGCGGCTCTCCAGAATGATCGCGTTGAGCCAGTAGTTCGAGGTCGCGCCCTCCGGCTCGCTGACGAAGGGCACACCCTTCTCGGCGAAGAACGCGGAGTATCGCGCAGCAAGATTACGTTTGATCCTGACGAACTTATCCAACTGCTCAAGCTGGGCACAGCCCAGCGCTGCATTCAGATTGGGTAGGCGGTAATTGTAACCGACCTGGTCATGAACGAACTCGTAGGGGTGCGGAACTTTTGCCGTTGTCGTGATATGTTTGGCCTTGCGGGCGACCTCTTCGTCATTAGTGACGATCATGCCACCACCACCCGTGGTGATGATCTTGTTGCCATTGAAGCTGATCGCCCCAAGGAGGCCAAAACCACCGGTATGCTTGCCCTTGTAGTAGCTACCCAGCGACTCGGCGGCATCCTCAACCAGCGGAATGCCGAATTCGGCACAGACTTCGGAGATCTCATCAATCCGGCACGGGTGGCCAAAGGTGTGCATCGGCACGCAGGCGGCAAACCGGCGGCCGGTTCCCTTATTGTAGGCAACACCATCCTTCATCTCGGCATTGGCCTCCAGGAAGTGGCGCAGTGCATCTGGGCTCATGCCCAGCGTGCTCTTGTCCACGTCCACGAAAACCGGATGGGCGCCGATATAGGAGATCGCATTGCAGGTCGCGATGAAGGTCAGCGCCTGGGTAATAACCTCGTCACCCCGCTCGACGCCGGCGACAACCATAGCGATGTGGAGTGCTGCGGTGCCGTTGACTGTGGCGACGCCATACTTCGCGCCACAGTAGGCGGCAATGCCCCGCTCAAACTCAGAAACACGGGCTCCCACTGAAGAAACAAAATTTGAATCTATGCACTCATTTAAATAAACCTTCTCTTCACCGCAGAAAATTGGCCTATGCAAAACAGCTGACTCTCCAGCGTACTGTTCCGACACAAACGAAACAATCTCATCAAACACACCACAAGAAATAGTCATCAATCCACCAAAAATTTCTCGATAAAAATCTAAAATTCCAGAATAAACCCATGAAGATTTAAGTTATTCAAATCAAACCCGACATCTTCAAAAACATAAAACTCACCTTCTAGCGAAATAACGTCGAGCATAATGATTCCATAGACCTCGCACCGTGTACTTAGAATAAATCCTCATCCTATCCAAGAAACTCAATCCAAATCTATCCACGACTGTTCTGAATCTTAAAAACTGAACAAACTTATTGGAGGTACGCAGCGATGGGCAATACACGGTGACATTCGACTGGACAGACTGAAATCTAAAGTCTGACTTTCCCGCGAGGCGCGCCCAAAGTTCAGTATCTTGGGAAAATCGAAGATTGGTGAACCTATCTTCATTCAGCAGATCTCGATGTAATAGTACGGTGGAAGTGCCTATAGTGTTCAAAAGCAAATCCACCGTCGACTTGACACTATCAGGAGGCATTATAACTGTAGCCCCCCCCTCAAATCGGTATCCACCCACGACGAAATTCGCACCTCGTTCAATAAGTTCAAATTGCAAACTTAACTTTGAAGACTCCCAATAGTCATCCGCGTCAAGAAAGGCGAGCAAAAAACCGGAAGACTCGTCTATAGCTGAATTGCGCGCATTACCCGCACCTTTTTCACCGTTATTCTTAACAATCCTTGTAATCTTATTCGCCTCCTCCGAGAGCACAGCTCGAATACTCGACGAGTCAAGATCACTGTCGTTACCAACAATAACTTCGACTTCAATATTTTGAGAGAACTTCTGCGAACAAACCGAGGAAATCGCACGATCGATCAAGTCGATTTCTTTGTAAAAAGGAACAATAACCGAAAGTTTGCAATTCATTAGAACAAGACATCTCCAGTAAAATAAATAGCAATGAGCAACAACCATCTAATCCATAGCACAGCTCGGCCAAAATAAATCTTAATGAAATCTTATATTACCATCGTCAAATTACAACTATCGCATTAATTTATTTAAGTTACGGCGTCGGGCCATGTCAAATACCATAGCAAAATACAACATATTCAATTCAACATACGTCAACAAGTTCGCCTGAGAAAAAAACAACAAGGCAATCGCTGCGCTTAAAAAGAAAGGCTCTTCCCTTGATCTCGTAATCTGATAGCAAAACGCAATTACCGCCAACCAGCACCCTAGATAAAGCGTTAATCCTACCAGGCCGCCATCAACCAGCGCCTCTAAAAAAGAGTTATGAGAGCTTTGAAACCCTCTAAAATTCACATAAAGAGTTCTTGATTGATTGAGCCCATAGCCTAAGATCGGGCGATCCAGTGCTCTTTCAATGGTGAATTCAAACAGTTCTAAGCGCCCACTGCCGGTCTCGACGCGTTCCATCCGATTCTCAACCAAAGGCTCGCGAACGTCATCCGGCATCAAAGTGAGAATCGCTAAAACCGATGCAGACACACCCAATAGTCCAGCAACAACTGGGAAAAAATTTCTTTTGTAGAGCAACGTAAAGAAAACGGCTGCCAACAATGCAATCCAGCCTGTCACAGAAATCGTCAGAATCAGGCTTAACACAGCCAGTGCTTTTCCTACCGTTTTAAAGTAAGAACTCTTTGAGTCATAGTACAAATATAGAAAAACACAAACTAATGCCAGATTATTTGGGCTATCGAACAGCCCTCTCATCCTTACCAAATACCCTTCAATATACACACCTAAATAAAACCGATCGAAGCCATCCTCTGTGACACGAGTAGCACTTTCATCGAAGAGAAAAATTCCAAGAAAGTAATATGCGAGAGACAGCGAAAGTACAACCACCCCCCCATAAGAAATGCATTTTGCAAATTCTTGATCATCTATCGTGCGCAGCCCGCTTCGAACACAAAAATAACTAGATGTCAAAAGGAATATTCCAACCATCTTCAGAAGCGCCAACGAAGGCACCTCTGCCCAAAATATCGAAATCAGCATAAAGAAAAAGAATACACATGCCATCAACTCTGAAAAAACAAAATTTACTCTACTCCCTTTCACAAAAAGCCAGAAAAAAACCATCGGCAAAAGCACCATAAATGGTCTAATAGGTGTAGGCTCTTCAATCAGGTGAAAACCTTGAAAGCAGAATGAAAAAACAAACGCAAGAGACAGATAGCGGGAGATAACATTACCCGATTTCAAAATGCCAGCCTCTTAAAAATTGAACTTTAATTAGTTGAAAAAAAGCAGATTTTTTATGACTACGCGGCACTGTGTATTCCTAAGACTTGATCAAACAAATACCGCCCAGCCCTTATTGACTGATGAAACGTAGAATTACGTTCATCAAGAGGCAAACCGTAAGCAATGAGTTTCACTTGATCTCGGTACGGAAGAAAATTGACCAAGCCTGCACTATAAAATCCACACACAGCACCAGGGATACTCCTTTTTAAACCAAACTCCAGCTCCAGTGGAAGATCTAACCTCAAAGGAGTAATACCAGCGAAGGCCGCCAATTTCTCAACGTCTTCATCTCTGGGCAATACATAAAATAAATTACGGCCGCGAAATTCAGCCATAAACTTGTAGATTATTATGATGTAGAAAAAATGAATGGTAACCTTACGTTATTTGATAAACCTAAAGAT